>JAGQTE010000157.1 GCA_020439175.1 Acidimicrobiales bacterium
CGACGAGGTCCGGCCCGATGTCGTGCTGACCTTCGGACCCGACGGCCAGACCTTCCACCCGGATCACATCGCCGTCAGCCGCTGGACGACCCATGCCGTGCGCATGGCCGATGCCGACCCGGATCTGCTCTACGCCGTCATGACGCCGGAGTGGGTCGAGGCCTTCGCCGAGCTCGTGCCGATGGACCAGGTGATGATGACCGATGACCCGCCGCCTTCGGTGCCGGCGTCGGAGCTGGCGCTGTGGTTCTGGTGCGACGACGTGCTGGCAGCCCGCAAGGTGGCGGCGCTGCGGTGCCAGGCAAGCCAGGTCGAGCCGCTGGTGGCGATGGGCGGCCTCGACGCCTACACGCTGTTGACCCGCGACGAGTTCTACCGGCGGGCGACGGCGTCGGACTGGTCGGGCTGAGCGCCGTCGCTGCGGCGGTGCTGGCGCGGGTTCGGCCCGGCGACGATCACCCGGTCGGTGCTGCCCGGGGCGAGGTGCGGGGTGCCTTCGGGCCACGCCTGGGCCAGGAAGCCGCGGGCCACGGCAGGACCCGACGCCCGCAGCGCCGCGCACACGCCGGCGAAGGCCAGCCGGTCGGCGTTGCTCCAGCCGAATCCGAAGCGGCGCCGGACGATGTCGGGCATGCCGCCGTAGACCATGACGCGCAGCAGCTCCGAGCCGAGGTGCGTCACCCAGCTGCTGAGCGGCGCCAGCGGCCCTGGCAGGGTGATCTGTTGGCCCCGCGCGCTCGGGTTGTCCTCGGGGTCGAGCACCCACGACACCGCCGGCGTCAGCTCGAGCTCGTGGCGGCAGATGTCGTCGAACCGGGCGACGAAGGCGTCGTAGGTGGCGGGCACCGGCCGGTCCGACACGCCGTAGCGGCGGTACCAGGTGACGGTCTCGGCGTAGAGCTGGGAGCGCTGCGCCGTGCTGAGCGGCCGGGCGAAGTACAGCTGGCGCGCCCGGAACATCTCCCAGGTGAAGGTGGCGTGCGCCCACCAGAAGATCTCCGGGTCGAGAGCGTGGTATCGGTTGCCGTGGTGGTCGGTCCCCTTGATCTCGGGATGGAAGTCGCGGATCTGGCGCCCGCGCTCGTCGCCCTCGGCGTCGTCCGCGGTGAAGATCGAACCCCAGATGTAGGGGATCGATCGGAAGATGCGGTCGAACGGGTCGTCGAAGAAGTTCGAGTGGTCCTGCACGCCGGCGCCGAGGCCCGGCAGCATCAGCTGCATGATGCCGGCGGCGGTGCCGGGGATGAGGCTGCGTGGGTCACCGGCGGTCTCCCACAGCAGCGACCCCGGTCCCAGCGGCGCCCCGACGGCTTCGGATCGTCCCATCGTCGTCCTCCCACGTGCGACTTCCTCGACAGGTGTCAATATATTCGCTCGTGCGATACGGTCCACCTATGGCGTCGAGCGGACCGGCCCAGCGACGCGAGCCCGGGCGTGGCCGACCACCGATCCGCAGCGATGCGGAGATCCTCGATGCCGCGCTGGAGGCGTTCGCCGCCGACGGCTTCGAGGCCATGTCGGTGCGGGCCCTCAACCGGGACCTGGGCCTGAGCCACGGCACGGTCCAGCAGCGCTTCGGCTCCAAGGACGACCTCTACACCGCGGCGATCGACCACGGCTTCGGGTCCTTCGTCGCCGAGATCGTCGACGAGCTGGGCACCCGGTCGCCGCTGCCCGCCGATGACGCGGCGACGGTGTGGGAGCTGGTGCGCGCCTTCCTGGTCGTGTCGGCGCGCTACCCGGCGCTGGCGCGCTTGATGAACCTCGAAGGGTTGGTGCCCTCGGCGCGGCTCGACCGGATCTACGACGGCTTCATCGCCCCGGCCGTGGCGCTCATCGAACCGTCGCTCGTCCGCCTCGCCGCCGACGGGCGGTTCCGTGCCGTGCCGACGCGCACGGTGTACTTCCTCATCGCCTACGGCGCCGCGGCGCCGTACGCCCTGCGCGCCCTGTCGGCGCGCTTCGACGCCGTCGACGGGCCGCTCGACGACGTCGCCCACGCCGAGGCGATGGCCGATCTGATCGTCGCCGCCCTAGCGTCGACGCCGTGAGGCGACTCCTGGCGGGATGCGCGCTGGCGGCGACGCTCATCGTGGCGTTGCTCGACCTGGCGGTGGTGCCTGGCCGCGCTGCGGCGGACGCGGCGCCCGTCACCGCCGACCCGTGCGCCGTGGTCGACAGCTGCGGGCTGGGGGAGCTGGCGGCGCGGTTGGGCGTCCGGTTCGGGTTCCTGTACGGGCCGTCGAGCGACGCGGCGCGCCAGGAGCTGTCGCTGCGGCACTCGACGATGGCGCTGAACCACGCGCTGTCCTGGAACGTGATCGAGCCGAGCCGCGGCACCTACGTCTTCGCGCCGGCCGATGCGCACGCGGCGTACGCCGATGCGCACGGTCTCGACCAGCACGGCATGCACTTCGTGTGGGACCAGGTGGGCCTCGACGACCTGCCCACCTGGGTCGAGACGATCACCGACGCCGACGAGCTGCGGGCGGTGCTGCGCCAGCGGGCCCGTGTGTTGTTCGACCGGTACCCGGGCCTCGCCGAGCTCGACGTGATCAACGAGCCGCTCGGCACCCTCGACGGCGCGCTGGTGCGCAACCACTTCTTCGAGGTGCTCGGCCCCGACTACGTGCTCGAGCTCTTCGCCATCGTGGAAGCCGAGGCACCCCCAGGGGTCCGGCTGACCATCAACGAGAACCTCGTCGAGTACTCGCCCGAGAAGGCCGACGCGCTCGTGGCGTTGGCGGCGTCCGTGCGCGACGCCGGACTGCGCATCGACGGCGTGGGTCTCCAGACGCACCTGCTCTTCGGCGGCGACCCCGACTGGGCGTTGTACCGCTCGACGATGGAGCGCATCGGCGCGCTGGGGCTGTCGGTACAGGTGTCCGAGCTCGACGTGCCGGTCGGTCAGGTGCCCGACCGGTTCGGTCTCCAGGCCGATCGCTACCGGCGGGTGGTCGAGACCTGCCTGGCGGTGGCGGCGTGCGACGAGGTGTTCGTCTGGGGCCTCGACGACAGCGAGACCTGGCTCGACGGGTTCCTCGGCCCGGGGCTCGACCCCTTGCTGTTCGACGCCGCGCTCGCGCCGAAGCCGGCCTACGCCGCGGTGTACGAGGCGCTGCTCGTCGGTCGACCCGGCGTGGACCCCGGCGCCACCACCACGACCGGCTCGACATCACCTGCGCTGCCGGGCGCCGCCGTCGTGGCCCCGACCTTCACCGGCTGATCCCGGGCCGGCACCGCGTCGCTCAACGCTCGCGGAAGCGATCGATGGCGCGGCGGTCCTTCTTGGTCGGACGACCCGCGGCACGGTCGCGCACGAGCGGGGGCGGGATCCGCTCGGCAGGCGCGGGCGACGGGCTGTGGTCGACGTAGCAGGTGACGGCGATCGGTGCGCCGACGCGGCGTTCGATCGGGTCGACGACCTCGAGC
>JAGQTE010000019.1 GCA_020439175.1 Acidimicrobiales bacterium
GGGCGTGTCGAACCCGGCGTCGCCGAAGATCTCGTTGGCGTAGTAGATGATGGCGTTGATGCCGGTGATCTGCTGGAACACGGCGAGGCCGAAGCCGACCAGCAGCGGCTTGCGCAGCCGGTGCGAGAACACCTCGCCCCAGCTCGCCTGATCCTCGTCGGCGGCGAGCTCGGCCTCGAGGGCTGCCATGGCGTCGGGTGTGTACGCCGTGCCGCGCACCTTGTCGAGCACCCGTGCGGCGTCATCGCTGCGCCGCGCCCGCACCAGCCACCGCGGCGACTCGGGCATGGCGAGCACGAAGACCATCAGCACGACGCCGAGCACCGACGCCCCGCCGAGCATCAGGCGCCAGTTGCCCGAGGACGAGAGGATGTCGTCGACGATGTACGCCACCAGGATCCCGATGGTGATGGCCAGCTGATAGCTCGACACGAACCGGCCGCGCGACTCCGCCGGCGCCAGCTCGGCCGCATACAGCGGGGCGGCCACGGAGGCGACGCCGACGCCGAAGCCGATGACGAGCCGACCGAGCACGAGCACGGCCGTGCCCGGGGCGAGACCGGACAGCAGCGCGCCGGCCAGGAACAGGGCGCCGGCGAGGATCAGCGTCAGCCGTCGCCCGAGCTTGTCGGCCAGCCCGCCGGCGAGCAGCGCCCCGACGAGTGCGCCGAGGGTGACCCACGACGTGACCACCTCGGTCAGCAGCTGCGACAGGCCGAAGTCCTGTTGGATGAACTGCAGCGCACCCGAGATGATCCCCTGGTCGTAGCCGAACAGCAGCCCCGCCAGGATGGTGACGAGGCCGACGAGGGCCAGCCAGAGCCGGATGTGGCCGAACAGCTTCGTGGGTTCGCCGGACGCGCTCGGTGCCGCCTGCGTCGTCGCTGCCATGTCGCCCCCCTAGACGTCGATCAGCGTGTGGGATTGCGAGGGCTGCCGGTCGTTCGAACCGGTTGGCCCGTGGTCGATCAGGCCGGCGGCTCGTTCGGCCAGCCGTGGTGCTGGCGGGGCAGCCGCCGGGCGTCGGCGGGGCCCCAGCTGGCGCGGGCGTATGGCTTCACGGGCGCCACGCCGGCGAGCAACGGTTCGACGATGCGCCACGACTGCTCGATGGCGTCCTCGCGAGCGAACAGCATGGCGTCGCCCCGCATGGCCTCGTGCAACAGCAGCTCGTACGGCTCCGGCCCGGTGTCGAGGCGCTGCTCGGCGGGTGGGGCCAGCGTGATGGGCTCGGTCGCCATCGACTCGCCCTCCTGCTTGCGCAGCCACGTGATGGCCGAGAAGGCGTTGGGCTTGGCCTCGATGCGGATCATGTTCGGCGGGTGCGCGCCGCCGGCGTCGAGCCACAGGCCGTGTGCCGGCGGCTTGAACACGACGGTCATCTCCGTCACGGTCTCGTGCAACGCCTTGCCGGCGCGCAGGTAGAACGGCACGCCGGCCCAGCGCGGGGTGTCGATGTAGAGCGGGAAGGCGCCGAACGTCTCCGTGTCGGAGGCCGGGTCGACGCCGGGCACCTCCAGGTAGCCGTCGTACTGGCCGCGCACGTAGTGGCCCGGATCGACGGCGCGGGTGCCGGTGAGCACCTTGGCCACCTCGTCGCGCAGCGCCTTGGCGGACTCGTCGACCGGCTGCTCCATCGTCAGCAGCGCCACCATCTGCATCAGGTGGTTCTGCATGACGTCGCGCAGCGCGCCGACGGAGTCGTAGAAGCTGCCCCGGTCCTCCACGCCGAACGACTCCGACATCGTGATCATCACGGCGTCGACGTAGTGGCGGTTCCAGATCGGCTCGAGGATGGCGTTGGCGAAGCGCGAGACCAGCAGGCTGCGCAGCGCCTCCTTGCCCAGGAAGTGGTCGATCCGGAAGATGGCGCTCTCGTCGAAGTGCTTGTGCAGCGCGGCGTTGAGTGCGATGGCCGAGTCGAGGTCGCGCCCGAAGGGCTTCTCGATGACGAGGCGGCTGCCGCGGTGCAGGCCGACCCCGGCGAGCCCGTCGGCGACGGTCTCGAACATCGAGGGGGGGATGGCGAGGTGGAACAGCGGGTGCTTGGCGTCGCCGACCGCAGCGGCGACTGCGGCGAACGTCTCGGCCTCGGCGTAGTTGCCCGACACGTAGTGCAGCCGGGCGGCGAAGGTTGCGAACTCCGACTCGTCGAACGGCTCGCCCGCCTCGACGATGGACGAGCGCGCCCGGTCGCGCAGCTGGTCGTCGGTCCAGTCGTCGAGCGCCACACCGACGACGGGCATGCCGAGCACGCCGCGCCGGTGCAGGCGCCACAACGCCGGGAAGAGCTTCTTGTGCGCCAGGTCACCCGACGCACCGAACATCACCAGGGTGTCCGAGTACGCCGCAGTCCCCGCTGCACCGCCGATGGCAGCCATGGCGGTCATGCTCGCACAGGACTTCCGGCGGCGCGCCGATCCCGACCGGTAGCCTCGCCGCCGTGCCACGCCCGATCGAGGACTACGCGCTGGTGGGCGACTCGGCTTCGGCCGCGCTCATCGGCACCGACGGCTCCATCGACTGGTGGTGCGCCCCGCGCTTCGACAGCCCGTCGATCTTCGCCGCCCTGCTCGACGGTCCCGACGCCGGCGCGTGGCGTCTGGCGCCGACGACGGATCCGGTCGACGTCCGCCGCCGGTACGTGGGCGACTCGCTCGTGCTCGAGACGACGACCGAGACCCCGCACGGCACCGTCGTCGTGCGCGACGCCATGGTGCTCGGGCGCCCGGGCTCGAGCATCGTGCGGGTGGCCGAGTGCACCGCCGGGACGGTCGAGCTGCGCTCGGAGTGGCGGATGCGCTTCGACTACGGATCGATCGTGCCGTGGGTCCGTGGGCTCGACGACGCCCCCGAAGGTTGGTACGGCTTCGACGCCGTCGGCGGCGCCGACGGCTGCACGGTGTGGGCGCAGGTGCCGATCGAGGGGGAGGACCACCACAGCGTGGCGACGACCACCCTGCATGCCGGCGATCGCTGCACCTTCGTGGCTCGCTGGCACAGCTCCGAGACCGCCCCGCTCCCGCCCCTCGACGGCCCGGCCGTGCTGGCCGAGACGGCCCAGGACTGGCAGGCGTGGGCCGACCGGTGCACCGTGCAGGGGCCGCTGCGCACGCAGGTGCTGCGCTCGCTGCTCACCCTCAAGGCGCTGACGTACGCGCCGAGCGGCGGCATCGTGGCGGCCGCCACCACCTCGCTGCCGGAGTGGATCGGCAGCGTGCGCAACTGGGACTACCGCTACTGCTGGCTGCGCGACGCCACCTTCACCCTGCACGCGCTGCTCGACGCCGGGTACGCCATGGAGGCGGGCGCCTGGAGCGGTTGGCTGCGGCGGGCCGTGGCCGGCGATCCGGACGACATGCAGATCATGTACGGGGTCCTCGGCGAGCGGCGCCTCGACGAGCGCGAGCTGGACAACCTCTCCGGCTACGAGGGGTCGGCCCCGGTGCGCATCGGCAACGGTGCGGCCGGGCAGTTCCAGCTCGACGTGTACGGCGAGGTCCTCGACATGTTCCACACCGAGGCCGACGTCACCGGCACCTTGCCGGTCGACGCCGTCGACCTGGCCCGGTTCTGCGTGGAGCACGTGCGTCGCGTGTGGGCCGATCCCGACGACGGCATCTGGGAGGTGCGTGGTCCGCGGCGGCACTTCGTGCACTCCAAGGTCATGGCGTGGGTGGCGGTCGACCGCTGGATCGGCATCGTCGAGCAGCTGGGCCTACACGACGACACCGGCCCGTGGTGCGAGCTGCGTGACGAGATCCACACCCGGGTCTGCACGCTGGGGTTCGACGACCGGCTGGGCAGCTTCACCCAGTACGAGGGGTCGGGCACGCTCGACGCCAGCTGCTTGATGATCCCGCTGGTCGGGTTCCTGCCGCCGGAGGACCCGCGCGTGGTCGGCACGGTCGACGCCATCCAGGGGCACCTGCTCGTCGACGGGTTCGTGGCGCGCTACCGCACCGACCTGCCGGCCGAGGGCGGTGACGACGGCGTCGGCGTCGACGGCCTGCCGCCGGGGGAGGGCGCGTTCTTGTTGACCACGTTCTGGTTGGTCGACTGCTTGGTCCTCATCGGCCGTCGAGCGGAGGCGCAGGACCTCTACGACCGGCTCGCCGCGCTGCGCAACGACGTCGGCCTGCTCTCGGAGGAGTACGACCCGGCGGCGGGCCGGATGCTCGGCAACTTCCCGCAGGCGTTCAGCCACGTCGGGCTGATCAACTCGGCGTTCAACCTCATGGGTGACGGCGCGGCGCGCGGCGGGTCGTTGCGCCGCCGGGCCCGGTCAGCGTCGGCCGGCGCGTAGGCGTGTCGCCCCCGCCGACAGCGGCGGGTCGAACAGCGGCAGTGCCTGAGGATCGAGCTGCTCGACCTGCTCGCCGAGGGGCGGTGCCGTGCCCAACCGGCGGACGAGACGATCGAGCTTGGTCAGCAGGCCCCGGCGGCCCATGAAGAGCAAACGGCTTGCGGCGCCCGCCTCGGGGACCTTCCACGGCGTCTCCTCGAGGTCGATGTCATAGGGATGGAGGTAGACGCACGACGTCTGGGCCGGTGGGTGCAGACGGACACCGAGCGCGAGCGCCGGCCACGGGAGGACCCGCAGGAAGGTGCCGCCCATGGGCACGCTGAACGGGTTGGGCAGCACGACGAACTGGCCCACCTCGACCAGCCCCGACGGCCAGCGGAACGGTGGCGTGCGCGGCGCTCCCGGGAAACCGAACAGCTGGTTGCGGCCGGGGAAGACGCTCGAGTCGTAGTGGAACCCGACCTCGGCGAGCACATCCGTGCACCACATCGTCGACGGCACGAGCGAACCGGTGGGTGCGCGAAAGCCCGTGCACGGGCGTCCCGAGAGGTCCTCCAGCACCGCCTTGCCCCGCAGCAGGCCGGCACGGAACGAGTCCTCGTCCTGTGTCGTGAGATGGACGTGCTCCCAGTTGTGCAGCGCGAGCTCGTGGCCTTGCGCCGCGATCCTGCGCACCACGTCCGGGTGCTCGGCTGCGAGCGACCCGACGACGAACGCGGTGGCGCGGATGGCCCGGTCGTCGAGCCACGCCAGGAGCTGATCGACCAGGGCGGGCACCCGCATGGGCATCGACGCATCGGCTCGGTGGTCCTCCACATCGATCGTGATGCAGAAGGGGCGCCCCGGGCCGGTCACGGCGCCGAGCGTAGTCGGGGGTTTGCAAAGGCCCCCACAACGGCCACACTTGCGGCAAGCCTGTGCATGATCATCGATCGCCTATGAGCACCGCCTCCGACCCGCAATCGCACGCCGACGCCGTCGCCGACGGTCGTGCGTCCAGTGACGACCCGGCCGATGGGGTCGGCGGCGGCCCCGAGGGCTCGCCCGACGCGCACGAGGACCGGATCGAGCTGATCATCGAGGAGGCGATCGAGCTCGAGCTCGAACGGGGCGGCGAGGAGACGGTCGCCGAGGCCAAGCGCCACATCGTGGCCCGCATCGGTCTGGTCGCCGGCGGTGCCATCGTGACGCTCATCGGTCTGGCGTTGCTGGCGCTGCCCGGGCCCGGTCTGCTCGTCATCGCCATCGGCCTCGGCATGCTCGCCACCGAGGTGCCGTTCGCCGCACGCCTGTTGGAGCGCGTGCGGGAGCGACTGCCTCAGGACGAGGACGGCAAGCTGCCGACCAACGTCATCGTGATGATGGTGGTGGTCGGGGTCGTCGCCACCGCCGGTTCGATCTGGTGGGCGTTGCGCTGACGCGACGCTGAGGCGGGCGTCGTCATCGGCCGGTGGCTGGTGGCGCGGCGCGCCATCGGCGAATCTGTCTCGGTGCAGGAGCCGCCCGGCATCCCTTCGTTGACCCGCTGGAGCACGGTTGCGGCCGTGCTCCTCGTGCTCGTGCCGTTCGCGGCGTTCGGGTTCTCGACGCTCACCCTGCGCAGCGCCCGCGAGACGGCGGGCCCACCGGCGTGGACCGACGTGCCGACGCTGCCGGACGACGTGACCGTGCTCGACGAGCAAGAGGGGTGCACGGCAGGCAATTGGGTGCGCTGCTACCGGGTGCGCATCGTCGGGTCCGACCAGGTCGAACCGGGTGGTGCGCTCGCCGACGATCTCGGCACGTGGTTCGACGAGCACGGTTGGGACCTGTACCGCTGGCGGACGGGCTGGCGGCACCCGGACTGCTCGCGCGAGACCGGCATCTGCGTCGCTGTCGACCCCATCGGCACCACGCGGGCCCGGCTGGAGATCAGCCGGATGTCCGATGGGCTCTAGCGCGCCGACCGGGCGCGTTGACGGCGGGCGGCGCGGGGGTGAGGATGCTGCCATGGCTGACGAGGCGCTCACGCTGCTGCTGGTCGACGTGGGGCGCAACAAGATCGGGGTGATCAAGGTGGTGCGCGAAGTCACCGGCATCGACCTCGCCGGTGCCAAGGCCGCCGTCGAGGCGGCGTCCCCCGCCCGACCGCTGGCGGTCGTGCACGGGTTGTCACGCCAACGGGCCGACGAGCTCGCCGCATCGTTCGCCAAGGCGGGCGCCCAGGTGGCCTTCACCGCCGACGCCACGTGACGCCACGCCGGGCGCGCCTCGTCGCCCTGCTGGTCAGCGCCGCCGTCGTCGCGGGCGCCTGCTCGGCGGCGCCGGCGCCCGCCACTCCGCCCGGAACGGGGGGCACGGTGGCGGGCACGTCGATGCTCGACGCCACGTCGGGCACGGCGAC
>JAGQTE010000004.1 GCA_020439175.1 Acidimicrobiales bacterium
GTCTGGCCCGCCACGAGCTGGTCGATGTCGGCGCTGGTCACGGTCATGTCGCTCCCCCGGGACGGAATTGGTGCTGTTGGCGTGCAGAGGGTAGCGGTCACCGGCGCCGTGTGCTCCCGGTCACACAGCTGTGGCCAACGATGGACGGACGGGCTCGGGCACGGTGCGGCGGCCCCGGCCCGTTGGTGCGATCCCTGCTGAGCCGCTAACTTGACCGTGCGGTCTAGTCGGGCCGTGCGGGCTCCCCGGGGCTCGGCCCCACATCTCGAGCCACGGGCACCGACCTGGGCCCGATGGAGAACGCGCAGGAGGAACCCCATGCGTGAAGCAGTGATCGTCGACGCCGTTCGCACGGCGGGCGGCAAGCGCAACGGCCAGCTGTCGGGCTGGCACCCGGCCGATCTGCTGGCGGAGTGCCTCAAGGCCCTCCAGGAGCGCAACGACCTCGACCCGGCCATCGTCGAAGACGTCATCACCGGCTGCGTCATGCAGGTCGGCGCTCAGGCGCTCAACGTCGGGCGCAACGCCGTGCTCGCCGCCGGGTGGCCCGAAGAGGTGCCCGCCACGTCGATCGACCGCCAGTGCGGGTCGTCGCAGCAGGCCGCCCACTTCGCCGCCCAGGCCGTCATGGCCGGCGCCCACGACGTCGTCGTCGCCTCGGGCGTCGAGGTGATGAGCCTCGTGTGGATGGGTGCGTCGGCCATGGTCGACGGTGTCGGCATGCCCTTCGGTCCGATGATGGGCCTGCGCTACGCGGACGTCGAGAAGTACCCCGGCCACAAGGGCCTCGTGCCCCAGGGCATCTCGGCCGAGATCATCGCCGACAAGTGGAACCTGTCGCGCGAGGACCTCGATGCCTTCGCCTTCGAGAGCCAGGCCCGCGCCGCCCGCGCCCGCGACGAGGGTCGCTTCGACAACGAGATCATCCCGGTGCAGGCCAAGCCCCGTGATCGCGAGACCGGCGAGCTGATCGAGACCGACGCCGTGTTCAGCGCCGACGAGGGCATCCGCGAGTCGTCGCTGGAGAAGCTCGCCACGCTCAAGCCGGCGTTCATCCCCGACGGCAAGGTGACGGCGGCGAACAGCTCGCAGATCACCGACGGCGCCTCCGCCATGCTCATCATGAGCGCCGAGAAGGCCGAGCAGCTCGGCCTGCGTCCCCGTGCCCGCTTCCACACCTTCGCCCTCGCCGGCGTCGACCCGGTGACGATGCTCACCGGTCCGATCCCCGCCACGCAGAAGGCGCTGGAGAAGTCGGGGCTGTCGATGGACGACATCGACCTCACGGAGATCAACGAGGCCTTCGCCTCCGTCGTGCTGGCGTGGGAGAAGGAGCTGCACCCGGACATGGCCAAGGTGAACGTGAACGGCGGCGCCATCGCCCTCGGTCACCCGCTCGGCTGCTCGGGCACCAAGCTCATGGCGACGCTGCTCAACGAGCTCGAGCGCACCGGTGGCCGCTACGGCCTGCAGACGATGTGTGAGGGCGGCGGCATGGCCAACGCCACCATCATCGAGCGCCTCGGCTGAGCCGACCGGCATACGAACCGCTCTGCACAGGGGCCGGCCTACTGGCCGGCCCCTGGCGCGTCCGGGCCGCGGCGGTGCGGCTCAGCGGGTCGGGCAGGCCGAGGTGACCCAGGAGAACAGCGCGGCGTTGGCGTCTGCGGTGTCCTGACCGAGCGAGGTGGCCTCGACCGCCTGGCGCAGGATCACCAGCGCATCAGCCACCTCGGGCGGGGGTCCGTAGGCCTCGATGGCGCGCACGGCGTCGTCGGCCGCCGCCGGATCGGCCGTGCTCGTGATGGTCTCGACCGCTTTGCCCAGCTCGAGGCAGTTCGGTCCGGCGAACGTCGATCCTGCCGTCGGGAGCGGCGCGCTCGACGCCGTCGTGGTGGATCCGGCGGTGGTGGTCGGCGGCGTCGTCCCGCAGGCGGCGGCGCCGAGGCTCACGACGGCCAGGACGACGGCGATGGCGGTCGCCATCGGTCGACCGGCGGACGGTGGCGGCGTGCGGGCCATGTCGCCATGCTCGCACCGGCCGGTCCCGCCGCGGAAGCTCGCCGGCCGGCGGCGGGTGGCAGCCGACGGCGGCGGTACCCTTCGAGGCGTGCTGGTCACCATCGTCCGCATCGTCATCGCCATCGCCGTGTTCATGGTGATCCTGCGCCTCGGCCTGGGGCTGTTGCGCATGCTGGCGGCGCCGGTGCCGGAGCCGCCGCCACCGGGCGAGCTGCGCAAGGTGAAGTTGACCTACCGCTGCCCGTCGTGCGGTGCCGAGGTGCGCATGACCTCGGCGGCCTCGGAGGAACCCGAGCCGCCGCGCCACTGCATGGACGACATGGAGCTCGTCGCCAACGCGTACGACTAGGGGTCGCGTACGACCTAGCGGTACTGGGTGGCGGTGATGATGCCGGCGAGGATCAGGCCGAGGCCGACGAGCAGGTACCAGTTCGAGCTGCCGCCGGGCAGCACCGACAGGTACGACAGGAAGATCACCAGCATCCCGAGGCCCCAGAACACGAACATGAGCACCGGGACCCACGGCGGGCTCGGCAGCTTGTCGGCCCGGGCGGTCGGCGGCGTGTAGCGCCGTGATGCGGTCGGCGCCTCGGCGGTGTGCTTGCCGTCGTGCGCCGGCTTGGCGACCTTCTTGACCTTGCGGGCCGGGGCGTCGGTGTCGCTGTCGGCCTTGGCGGCGGCCGGCTTCGCCGGTGCGGCGCCGGCCTTGGGCGTCACGCGACCACCGCTCGAGCGCCGCTTCTTGGGATCTCCGCTTCCGGACACGATTGCGGACCTTAGCAACCGGGCGCGACCGCTACGCTCCGCCTCCTATGGCGCCGCGCGTGCTGGTCATCGACAACTACGACTCGTTCGTCTACAACCTCGTCCAGTACCTGGGCGAGCTCGGAGCCGAGCCGATCGTGCACCGCAACGACGCGCTGGGGCTCGACGAGCTGGTGGCGATCGAGCCCGACGCCGTGCTGATCAGCCCGGGCCCGGGGCGCCCCGCCGACGCCGGACGGACGAACGAGGTCATCGCCCGCTTCGCCGGCGTGGTGCCGGTGTTCGGGGTCTGCCTTGGGCATCAGGCCATCGGCGAGGTCTTCGGCGGCGACGTGGTGCGCGCGCCGGAGATCATGCACGGCAAGACGAGCTGGATCCGCCATCACGACCGCGGGGTGTTCGCCGGCCTGCCCAACCCGCTGGAGGCCACCCGGTACCACTCGCTCGTCGTCGATCGCGCCACGCTGCCCGACGTGCTCGAGGTGACGGCCGAGGCCGACGACGGCACGATCATGGGCCTCCGCCACCGCGAGCTCGACGTCGAGGGGGTGCAGTTCCACCCCGAGTCGATCCTCACGGTCGGCGGGCACCAGCTGCTCGCCACCTTCCTCGACCGCACCGGCGTCGCCCGCACCCCGCTGGCGGGCTGACGCGTCGGCCAGGGCCGCGGCCGGCCGTCGCGCTGGACCGTCGTGAGGCCTCCGTGTGCTGACCGCTACGGCGTGCTCGACGTCGGGGTGGTCGTCGGGGTGGTCGTCGGCGTCGTGGTGGGCGTCGTCGTCGGGGTCGTGGTGGGCGTCGTCGTCGGCACGGTGGTCGGCGCCGCCGTGGTGGTGGTGGCCGCCGGTCCGTTGGACACGATCAGCGTGATGGTGGCGTCCGGGTCGACCGTGGCGCCGGCGCCGGGTTGGGTGTCGATGACGAGCCCGGCGGCGACGATGTCGTCGTTGCGGCGCTGCTCGGCGACGGTGAAGCCGGCCTGGCGCAGCTGGTTGGCGGCGGCGGCGGCGTTCATGCCCCGGACGTCGGGCACCTCGACCTCGTCCTTGCCCGACGAGACGGTGATGGTCACGACCGAGCCCTTGTCGGCCTTGGTGCCGGGCTCGGGCGACTGCTTGATCACGCGGTCCTCGTCGACGGAGTCGTCCGCGGCGTAGAGGATCTGGACCTCGAACCCCTCCTGGCGCAGCTTCGCCTCGGCGTTGCTCTCCGTCAGGTCGATGACGTCGGGGACGGCGACCTGGTCCTCGCCGGCCGAGACGTAGATCGTGACGCGCGTGCCGGGGTCGACCTCGGTGTTGCCCTTGGGGTTCTGGTCGAACACGACGCCGACCGGCTTGTCCTGGCGTGTCTCCTGCACGACCTCGACGTCGAATCCGAGCTTGCTCAGCTCCCCGACGGCGTTGGCCTCGGTCATCTCGATGACGTCGGGCACCTTGACCAACTTGGCCGAGCTCGAGTCGAGGTTCGACGCGACGTAGATGAGCGCGGCGGCCAGACCGGCCAGCAGCAGGATCATCAGGGCGACCCACCAGCCGGTGCGACGCGACGGCACGGGCTGGTCGTAGTAGGCGGGGACCCCGGCGGTCGGCGCCACGGGCGCAGCAGCCGCCGCGGCCGGCGCCACGGTGGTGGGCGACGGCGCCTGCACCGGCTCGCCGTCGAGGAAGCGCCGCAGGTCGGTGCGCAGGTCGTCGGCCGAGGCGTACCGCTGCGCCGGGTCCTTGGCCAGCAGGCGCATCGTGATGGCCTCGAGCGCCGGCGGCACGGCGACGCCGGCGGCCGACGGCGGCGTCGGCGCCTCCTGGACGTGCTTGTAGGCGATGGCCACCGGGGTGTCGCCCTCGAACGGGGGGCGGGTGGTGAGCATCTCGTAGAGGACGCAACCCAGCGAGTACAGGTCGCTGCGGGGATCGACGGTCTTGCCCTGGGCCTGCTCGGGGCTGAAGTAGGCGGCGGTGCCCATGACCGAGCCGTCCTGGGTGAGGCTCGACTGGGTTCCGGAGATGGCCTGGGCGATGCCGAAGTCGGTCACCTTCACCTGGCCCGACGGACCGATGAGGACGTTGCCGGGCTTGACGTCGCGGTGCACCACGCCGTTGCGGTGCGCGAAGCCCAGCGCGGCGGCGACGTCGGCGGCGATCTCCGCGGCGCGGGTGGGGTGCAGCGGCCCTTCGGTGCGGATGATCTCGCTGAGGCTGCGGCCCTCGACGTACTCCATGACGATGAAGTACGTGCCTGCCTGCTCGCCCCAGTCGTAGACGGCGACGATGTTGCCGTGGCTCAGGTTGGCGACGGCTTGGGCCTCGCGCCGGAAGCGCTCGACGAAGGTGGCCTCGCGGGCGTACTCGGGGAAGAGCACCTTGACCGCCACCGGCCGATCGAGGAGCTGGTCGCGTGCGAGGTAGACGTCGGACATGCCGCCGCGCGCCAGCTTGCGGTGCAGCTCGTAGCGGTCGTTGAAGACGGTGGGGCCTTGCTCGGACATGGCCCGGAAAGCCTACGCCCGCGCCATCGGTGCCTGGGGGCACCTGGCGAAGTGGTGCCTGGACGCGCCGCCGCTCACGGCGCAGGGTTGGTGAGCGCGGCGCTGAGCATCGCCTGGGCGATCGGTGCTGCGGTCCCGCCGCCGGTGCCGCTGAGCGGCTGGTTGAGCACGACCACGGCCACGGCCACGCTCGGCACCTGCCCCGGCTGGCCGCCGAAGGCGATGAACCAGGTGTGCACCCGCTGGCCGTCCCCCAGCTGCGCGGTGCCGGTCTTGCCGCCGATCTCGAAGCCCGGCACCTGGGCGGCCGTGCCCGAGCCGTTGGTCACGACGCCGATCATGTCCTCGCGCAGCGTCGCCGCCTGCGTGGGGTCGAGCGGTTCGAGCCACGTCGACGGTTCGTAGCTCGTCACGACCGCGCCCTGGCGATCGCGGACCTCTCGCATGACGTGCGGCGTCATGAGCTTGCCGCCGTTGGCGACGGCGGCGGCCACCAGTGCCATCTGCAGCGGTGTGGCCTGCACGTCGTTCTGACCGATCGAGGCCTGGGCCAGCTTGGGCGGGTTCGACGCCACATCGGTGGGGAAGGCGGACTGCGCCGGCGCCGGCAGGTCGATCGGCACGTCGGTGTTGAAGCCGAAGGCCTGCGCGCCGTCGAGCATCCCCGGTCCGCCGATCGTCTCGGTGCCCATCTCGGCGAAGGCCGTGTTGCACGACTGCGCCAAGATCACGGGCAAGGCCCCGCCGCAGGCGCCGCCGTCGAAGTTGCGGATCGGGATGTTCGTCTGCGGCGCCACGTAGCCGGACGACGGGGGGTAGACGGGTTCGGTGTTCGACACGGTGCCCGTGCGCAGGCCGGCACCGGCGGTCACCACCTTGAACGTCGATCCGGGGAAGTAGCGATCCTGGTACTGGTGCGCCCGGAGGGGTGCCCCGGGCGCGGCGTTGAGCACGTCCCAGGTGGCGGTGACCACCTCTTCGTTCTCGACCGAGAGCAGGTTCGGGTCGAACGACGGGTAGCTCCAGAAGGCGAGCAGCTCCCCGGTGCGTGGGTCGAGCGTCACGACCGCGCCCTCGCGCTGGCCGAGCTGATCGCGCGCCAGTCGCTGCAGGTCGTCGCGGATCGACAGCCGGACGTCGCCGACGTTGTCACGATCGACGAGCAGGTCGCGCAACCCGTCGATCTGCTGTTGGAAGGTCTGGCCGGTCAGCTCGGCGTTGTAGGAGCGCTCGACGCCCGACGCCCCGTACTTGAACGAGAAGAAGCCGGTGACCTGCCCGTACAGGTCGCCTTGGGGGTAGACCCGCTGCCGGTCGAACTGGCTGTCCTCCGCCGCCGGGACGGACTCGGCGAGCAGCACCCCGTCGGCGGTGACGATCGAGCCGCGCGGCCGGTTGAACGCCTGGGTCACCTTGGTGGCGTTGAGGGGGTGGTCGTTGAGCTCCTCGGCCCCGAAGAACTGGACCTGGTTGAGCTTCACGAACAGCGCCAGGTAGCACATCACCAGGAAGATCCCGAGCTGGCGGATCTGGCGGTTCATGCCGACGCCTTCGAGGAGCGGCGGCCGCGCTTGGCGGCCTTGGCGTCGGCCTTGGCCTGCTTGGCGGCGAGCTCGGCGTCGGCCTGGGCCCGCTTGGCCCGCTCGATGCGCCGCTGCACGGCCGGCGTGCGGATCGACTCGTCCGAGATGCGCAGGAGCAGGGCGACGATGACGTAGTTCGCCACCAGGGACGACCCGCCGTAGGACACGAACGGCAGGGTCACGCCGGTCAACGGCAGGAGGCGGGTCACGCCGCCCATGATCAAGAAGGCCTGCAGCCCCAACAGGGCGGCGAGGCCGGTGGCCAGGAGCTTGTCGAAGCTGTAGTCGGACCGGCTGGCGATGCGCAGCCCGGACCCCACCATGAGCAGGTAGGCCATCAGGATGAGCGTGGCGCCGAACAGCCCCAGCTCCTCGGCGATGAAGACGAAGATGAAGTCGGTCTCGGCCGCGAAGAACTCGACCTTGCCGGACTGACCGAGGCCTGTGCCGCCGAGCCCGCCGGCGGCGAGGGCGAACGCGGACTGCACGATCTGGTACCCGGCGCCGTAGGGGTCCTGCCACGGATCGATCCAGGTCGTGACTCGGTCCTGGACGTGCGAGAAGGTGCGCCAGGCGAACCAGGCACCGCCGGCGAAGAGCAGGGTGCCGGTGACGAGGTAGCGCGCCTGGCCGGTGGCGATCCACACCATGACGACGAACAGGGCGAAGAACAGCAGCGACGAGCCGAGGTCGCGCTGGGTGATCATGACCACGAGCGACGCGCCCCACGCCAGCAGCAACGGCGCCAGGTACTTCGGCTCGGGCAGGTGCAGCGGACCGAGCTTGCGGGTGCTCGCCGCCAGCAGCTCGCGCTTGTCGTACAGGTAGCCGGCGAAGAACAGCGCCAACGCCACCTTGGCGAACTCGCCCGGTTGGAAGTTCACCGGGCCGACGCGCACCCAGATCAGCGAGCCGTTCACCTCCCGGCCGAGTCCCGGGGTCATCGGAAGCACCAGCAGCACCAGGCCGACGACCATGGCGGTGTAGCGGTAGTTGGCGAGGTCGCGTGCCTTGCGCACGACGGCGAGCGTGCCCACGAGCGCCGCCATGCCGATGGCCGTCCACAGCGCCTGGAAGCCGGCGAGGTCTTCGTCGAGGCGGGTGATCATCACGTAGCCGATGCCGTTGAGCAGCGCCGCCACCGGGAACAGGATCGGGTCCGCCTCGGGGGCGAGCTTGCGGGTCACGATGTTGCCGGCGAGCAACAGGGCGCAGAGCGCGGCGAGGAACGGTCCGATGTTCACCGGCATGGCCGAGTCGCGGCCGAAGCTCGCCAGCACGTAGGCGGCGCCGGTGATGACGACGACCATCACCAGGAGCCCGAGCTCGGTGTTGCGGCGACCCGAGGTCATGCGCGGCTCAGTCGTTCGACTGGTCGCTGCCCGCGTCGCGGTTGGCGACGGAGGTGGCGGTGGAGTCGGGCACCTCGGTCGTGGACGGCAGGACCAGGTCTGCCCCCAACGCCCCGCCGAGCTCGTCCGCCTGCTCGCGCACGTTCTGCACGAACGCCTGCGCGTCCTCGAGGGACGGTTCGTCCTGCCCCTCGGTGATGTCCGCTCGATACTGCTCCGGGACGTCGGCGATGAGGAGTCCCGTACGTTGCTCGATCGAGGGTTGCACCCACAAGACCCCGCCCTTGGCCCCGCGGAAGATCACGACCTCGTCGCCGTCGAGCCCCACGTAGTAGGTGTTCGAGGCGATCGTCGCCATCACGACGGCGCCGAACCCGATGACGAGCACCACGAGCGCCAGGAACCCGACCACCCGCCAGGTGACGCGGGACCTCGACGCCGCCAACGGTGGCGGTGGCGGTGCGCCGGCTGGATCGGCGAGCGCGTCGGCGGCGGCCTGCACCTCGGGGGTCAGCAGCACGCGCTCGCTGGCGTGCGTCGCCTTGGCCACCCGGTCCAGCGCGGCGTCGGCGGCCGCGGCGTTGCCGCCGTCGGTGAGGACGTCGACGATCAGCACGGTGATGTTGTCCCGCCCGCCGCCGGCGTTGGCCATCTCGACCAGGGTCGACGCCGCAGCGTCGGGGTCGTCCACCTCGCGCAGGATGCGGGTGATCTCCTCCTCGGGCACCTCGTTGAACAACCCGTCGCTGCACAGCAGGTACCGGTCGCCGACGAAGGGCAGGATCTCCCAGCTGTCGACGAGCACCATCGGATCGATGCCGAGCGCCCTGGTGAGGATGTTGCGATGGGGATGGACCGCCGCTTCGGCCTTGGTCAGCTGCCCCTGGCGCTCGAGCGTGGCGACGAGCGAGTGGTCCTCGGTGATCTGCTGCAGCTGGGTCCCGCCCTTGAGCAGGTACAGCCGGGAGTCGCCGACGTTGACGATGGCGAGCCGGTCCTCGTCCTCGTCGCTGCGGACGCGGGCCAGGCCGGTCAGGGTGGTGCCCATGCCCCGCAGCTCGGGCTCGGTGTCCGACCGGTCGACGACGGCCTTGTTCGCCGCCTGCACGGCCTCGACGAGGGCCTCGGTCGTGGGCTCGGTGAAGTGGGCCTGCACCTGCTCGACGGCGATCGCCGACGCGACCTCGCCGCCGCGGTGGCCGCCCATGCCGTCCGCGACGAGGAAGAGGCCGTCGTCGGACAGCACGGCATCCTGGTTGTTCTGCCGCACCTGACCGATGTCGGTGGCGGACCCCCACCTGAAGTTGGTCATACGAGCTCGAGCACCGTGTTGCCGATCTGGATCCTGTCGCCTGCTGAGACGGCCACGGGCGCCGCGACACGTTGCCGGTTCAGGTACGTGCCGTTGGTGGACCCGAGGTCCTCGACAACGTACTGCCCCGCCTGGGTCGACACCCGGGCATGCTGCTGGGAGGCGAACGTGTCGTCGAGCGTGATGCTGCACGACGCCGCCCGTCCGATGGTCAGCTCGGGCACCAGCGCGAAGGCCTTGCCGCGCAGCTCGGCGGGCTCGACGATGACGAGCCGGGTCGCCTGCGGTGCGGCCGCCGGTGGCATCGGCGCGCTCGGTGCAGCCCGCGGCGCGGCGGCTGCGGCGGCCGGGACGGGTGCAGGCGCCGGCGCAGGCGCGGACGTGGAGATCTCGGCCCACACGGCGCGCACCACCCGGAAGAAGAACAGGTACAGCAGCGCCAGCAGGCAGAGCTTGAGCACCGTCAGCAGCTGGTCAGACACTGCGGCGAAGACTACCGGTCGGCGGTGCGGCAGGACCGGAGGGCGGGCCGTCGCGTCGCCGACGCCGATCGGCGTCAGGCCTGCTGGAAGACCAGGCGGATGTTGCCGAACGCCAGCTCGTCGCCGTCGGCGAGGCGACGCTCCGTCACGCGGACGCCGTTGACGCGACAGCCGTTGGTCGATCCGAGGTCGACGAGGGCGTAGCCGCCGTCGACGGGGCGGATCTCGGCGTGCTTGCGGCTCACGTTGGAGTCGGCGATGGTGATGTCGTTGTCCGGCATCCGCCCGATCGACACCGGCTGATCGCCCAGCACGTAGTGGTCGTGGTTCGGCAGCAGCAGGGAGCTGGCGCTGGCTGCCGCCGCCTCGCCCTCCTTCATGCGGCTGTCGAGACGGAACTCCCCGGCACGGATCTGCGGGTCGACCACCAGTTCGACGGTCACGGGACCGAGGAAGGCGTAGCCCTCGTCTCGGCCGTGCTCGCGCGCGGCGTCGCACAGCTCGCGGGCCAGCGTCTCGCCGATCTCGGCGAAGTTGGCGAAGTCCTCCTCGGAGAGGTGGACGGTGTAGTGGTTCGGCACGACGGTGCGACCGCGCACGTCGACGGTGCGGTGCGCGTCCATCTCGCGCGCCAGGCGTCGGCCGATCTCGATCGGTCGTAGTCCGCTGCGGAAGACGCGCGAGAAGACCCCTTCGACGAGGTTCTCGAGGCGGCGTTCGAACCCGTGCAGACCCACGGGCCGACACGTTATCCGCCGCCTGGACGCCGCAAGCTCGTGCCCCGGGCATGGCCGATGCGGACGCGCGAGGATCGCACGATGGCGTCTGCGGCGGTCGACCTGATGGCGCTGGTGGACGCCGGGGATGTGGCGGCGGTGACGGCGGCCTGCCGAGCGGCAGACGGACCCGACGGCGCCGCCGCGGCCCGGGCCGAGGTGGTGACGCGGTGTCTCGCCATCGCCCGCAAGGGGTTCTGGACCGAACGTGGGCCGACGGCCGAGCAGCACGATGCGGCGGTGATCGTCCTCTGCCGGCTCGCCACCGTCGCCGAGCTCGCACGCCTGCGCCGCTGGCGTCTGCCGAAGGACGCCACGCTCGCCGTCGAGCTGCTGTCGAGTCGGGGCCGCGACTGGTGCACGGCGTGGGCGGCGACGGCGTTCGAGCGGATCGACCCCCGCGAGGCGCGCATCGCACGGCAGCTCGAGGTGCACGGCCTGGCGGTGCCCCAGGTCTCGGACGGGCGCACGCTCAGCCTGGTCTCGTTCCCGGGTGCGTTCGACGCCACCGCGCCGCTCGGAGACGGCGGCTGGCCCGGGCATGCGGCCGTGCTCGACGTGCTGCGCGCCAACCCCGACCTGCTCGAGCGCGAGGTGTGGCACCTGTTCGTCGTGGAGGGTGGCGGCGAGCACAGCCTGGCGGCGCACGACAAGTACTGCGCCCCCGACGCCGGATGGCTGGCGGCGTTGGTCACCTTGGCGGCCGAGGGTCGGCTCGACCGGGACCGGTTGCTCGATGCCAGCCTCGACGCGTTGCAGCGGGGCTTCGCCGCGTTCCGGGCCCAGTGGTTCGGCGCGCTCCACGAGGCGCTGCAGCCGACGATCGACGAGCGGGCGAGCCGCGCGCCGACGTACCTGGCCCTGGCGAGCAGCCCCGTCGGTGCCACGGCGTCGCTGGCGTTGCGGGCGTTGGCGCAGCTCGACGCGGCGGGACGTCTCGACCCGGTCGAGGTCGTGGCCGAGCTCGGACCGGCGCTGCTGGCGCCGGCGAAGGGAACGGCTCGACGGGCGATCACGCTCCTGGCGCACGCCGTCGACGCCGCACCCGGGTGCGCCGACGGGGCCTCGACCCAGCTGGTGGAGGCGCTCGGCCATCCCGCACGCGAGGTGCAGGCCGACGCGCTGGCGCTGCTGATGCGCTGGTGTCCGACGCCCGCGCCGGCCCTCGCCGCCGTGGCTGCGGACCGAGCGCCGGGATGCCATCCGGCGGTGCGCGACGAGCTCGCGCGGTGGCTCGATGCCTCCGGTGGCGACCGCGGCGCGCCGTCTCCGGAGCGCCGTGTGTCGGCGCGCGCTGCGCCGCGCCTCCGGCGCGTCCCGACGATCGCCGATGCGCTCGACCCGGCGCGGGCGTTGGCCCCGGTCGACGGCATCGATGAGCTCGTGGAGCTGGCGTCGTCGGCCGTCGAGGCGCCCGGCGACCCCGACGACCTCGAACGGCTGCTCGCCGGCCTGGCGGCGTGCGACCGGACCCGCCTGCGCACCGACGGGCGCGCCGCCACGGTGGCCCGTCGGGCGACGGCCATCGCCGGTCGGGACCGACCGGCGGCGCAGCTCGTGGCGCGCGCCGTGGTGGCCGCGTTCGATCCGCCCGCCCTCGGCGGCATCGACGACGCACGGGTGCGCGTGCGCGGCGGGCGATCGGCTCTGGCGATCGAGGACCTGCTGGTGGCGCGGGCGCGCGCTGTCGAGGCCCGCCTCGCCGCCGAGACGCCGGTGCCGCTCCTGTCGGTGCCGACGCACCGCGGCGGCGTGCTCGACCCGGGCGTCCTGGCCGAGCGCCTGGCCCGAACCGACGTGGCGGCGTCCGATCCCGACCTCCAGGTGGCGCTGCTGCGCGTCGCGCCGGACCGGGCGGGCCTCGAGCTGCTGGCGGCAGCGTTGCCCGACGATCGGCGCGCCACGGCCGCGGTGCGTGCCTGGTGCACGGCGTGGGCGTCGGTCGTCCACGACGATCGGGCGGGGTCGGTGTCGTGGTCGGCGCCGACGCAGCACCACGGCGAGTACGCCTGGTGCGAGCTCTCGGTGGACGGCGTCGACGCCGCCGTACGGTCCACCGGGCTGCGGCCGATGCGCGTCGTCGTCGGGCGCTGGGGCGGCCGCTTCGCCCAGGATCCCGCCGGCGTGGCGTGGATGGGTTCGATCGTGCCCTGGCTCCCGAGTGCCTGGGCACGCCTGGGCGTGGCGACGATCGGAGCCACCGCCGGGGTGCGTGACGTGGCGCACGGCGACGTCGGCTACCTCGAGCGGTGGTTCGACCCCGCCGTGCCCTGGACCGATGCCGTCCACCTCCTCGTGGCGTTGGCGCTCGACGTCGCCCGGTCGGGCGTGGCCGCCGCCGCGGGCGACCTGGCCGTGGCGGGGTGGCGTGACGGACGCGTCGA
>JAGQTE010000158.1 GCA_020439175.1 Acidimicrobiales bacterium
GCTGCGCCCCGGTGCGGTTGGCCTCCTCCGCCAGGGCCAGCACGCGCAGGTAGTGGTCGCCGAGCGAGCGGATCTGTTGCAGGTTGAACGTGAACGGTCGGCCGGTGGCGCGGCTGAGCTCGGCCATCCACGCCACCTCCTCCTCCACCCGGTCGCCGCTGCCGCGCTCGAAGTTGTACCGAGGTGCCGACTCGAGCACGCCCCGTCCGGCGCGCGCCAGCGGCGCGGCGATGGCGGCGAACTCCTCGGGCTCGGACCAGGTGCCGGGGACGTTGCGGCCGTCGGGCACGCGGTGGAACAGGCTGCGCGACATCGAGTAGCCGAGCGCGCCGGCGTCGAGCGCCTGCTCGACGAGACCGGCCATCTCGGCCAGTTGGTCGTCGGTGGGGCGGAAGTCGGGTTCGCAGGCGGCGTCGCCGCAGACGTACAGCCGCAGCGCCACGTCGCCGACGTAGCCGCCGGCGTTGAGGCCGCGCGGCAGCCGCTCGATCGAGTCGAGGTAGCCGCCGTAGTCCTCCCAGTCCCACGGCAGCCCGTCGAGGATGCACGACGCCGGGATGTCCTCGACCGACTCCATGGCGGTGGCCAGCAGCTCGGCCTGGCCGGGGCGGACCGGGGCGAAGGTCATGCCGCAGTTGCCCATGACGACCGACGTCACGCCGTGCCAGCAGGACGAGGTCATCAGCGGGTCCCAGCCGATCTGGGCGTCGAGGTGGGAGTGCAGGTCGACGAAGCCGGGCGTCACGATGCGCCCGTCGGCGTCGATCGTGCGGCCGGCACCGGTGCGGTCGACGTCGCCGACGGCGCTGATGCGGTCGCCGTCGATCGCCAGGTCGCCGCGCGCCGCCGGTGCGCCGGTGCCGTCGACGATCGTGCCGCCGGTGATGACGAGGTCGTGTCCCATGTCGTTCCCCCAGGTCCGCGTCGGGAGCCCGAGCCTAGGGCAGCGTGGTCGGTCTCAGGCCCGGCGCGCCTGCTCGAGCAGGAGGCGACGCTCGGCGGCGGCGATGGTCCGCCGGGCGTCGCCGACGGCGTCGGGGTTCACCGAGACCGAGGTGATGCCGTAGCGCACCAGGTGCTCGGCGAACGCCGGCCGGTTCGACGGGGCCTGGCCGCACAGCGATGCGGTGATGCCGGCGGCGCGCGCCGCCTCGACGATCCGGCGGATGGCGTCGAGCACGGCGTCGTCGGACTCGTCGAAGAGCTCGGCGCAGGTCTCGGAGTCGCGATCGACGCCGAGCATGAGCTGGGTCAGGTCGTTCGAGCCGATCGAGACGCCGGAGATGCCCATCGCCGCGTACTCGGGGATCCGGTACGCCACCGACGGCACCTCGGCCATCACCCACACGTCGAGGCCGCGCTGGCGCCCGAGCGCGCTGGCGTGGATCTGCTCGAGGCACGACTCGAGCTCCCACCGGGTGCGCACGAACGGGATCATCACGACCAGGTTCGGCGTCTGCTCCCGGGCCCGGGCGAGGGCGGCCAGCTCGAGGGCGAACACCTCGGGGTCGCGCACGTAGCGGTAGCAGCCGCGGTACCCGATCATCGGGTTCTCCTCGTGCGGCTCGAACTCGTCGCCCCCGTCGAGCTTGCGGAACTCGTTCGTGCGGAAGTCGGTGGTCCGGTACACGACCGGCCGGGGCGCGAACGGTCGGGTGATGCGCAGGATCGAGGCCGCCATGCGCTCCACGAAGTCGTCGGCGCCACCCCGGGCGATCAGCGCCTTCGGGTGCACCCCGCCGAGGGCGTCGGTGAGCATGAACTCGGCCCGCAGCAGCCCGACACCGTCGACCGGCAGCGCCGCCGCCTCCTCGGCCCGCTCGGGGAAGGCGAGGTTGACGTACAGGCGCGTGGCGAGCACCTCGACGGCGGCGGGGGCTGCGGCCGCGGCATCCCCGGTCACCGTCGGCGACGCCGCCGGCGGGGCGAGGGCGCCGGCCACGTCGCCCTCGTACACCGCTCCCTTGGCGCCGTCGACGGTGACGACCTCGCCGTCGCGCAGGGCGGTGGTGGCGGTGCGGGCGCCGACGACGGCGGGCACGCGCAGCTCGCGGCTGACGATGGCGGCGTGACAGGTCATGCCCCCGCCGTCGGTGATCAGCGCCGCGGCGCGCCGCATGGTCGGCACCCAGTCGGGGTTCGTCATCGGGGCGACGATGATCTCGCCGGGTTGCAGGTCGGCGCCCTCGTCGGGGGAGCGCAGGACCCGCACCCGTCCGGCGACGACGCCGGGTGACGCCGCCAGGCCGACCAGCAGTGGCTCGGGGCGGGCGTCGGCGCTCGGTGCGGCGTCGGCGTCGTGGGTGCCGAGGGTCGTGATCGGTCGGGACTGCACGAGGAAGGTCTCGCCGCCGGCGATGGCGAATTCCATGTCCTGAGGCGAGCCGTAGTGATCCTCGACGCGCTGGCCGAGGGCGGCCAGGGACCGGACGGTGTCGTCATCGAGCACCCGGGCCACGGCGTCGGCCTCGGCCAGGTCGACCTGGCGGTCGGCGCCGTCGGGGCCGCGCTCGATGCGGAACGCCTGATGACCGACGCGCGTCGACACGATGCGGCCGGTGCCCTTGTCGACGACGTAGGTGTCGGGCTCGACGAGGCCACCGACGACCACCTCGCCGAGGCCGAGCGCCGCCTCGATGACGACATGGGTCCGGTCGCCGGTCGACGGGTCGGCGGAGAACATCACCCCGCTGCGCTCGGAGGCGACCATCTGCTGGACGACGACGGCGATCGCCGGCTCACGGTCGACGCCCTGGGCCAGGCGGTACGCCACGACGCGGTCGCCGTAGACCGACTGCCAGCAGGCGACGACCTTGGCGAGGAGGTCGTCGTCGCCCAACACGTCGGTGAACGTCTCGTTCATGCCGGCGAACGAGGTGTCGGCCGAGTCCTCGCCGGTGGCCGACGACCGCACGGCGACGAGCGGGCGGCCGAGCTGCTCGTAGGCGGTGCGGATCTCTGCGGCGAGGTCGTCGGGGATGCCGGCCTCGCCGACGTGACGTCGCAGCGTGGCGCACGCCTCGGCGAAGGCGGCGGTGTCGGACGGGTCCACCTCGGCGGCGAGGGTGCGCAGCTCGTCGCGCACCCCGCCGGCGTCCATCGCCGCCGTGAAGGCGTCGGCCGTGATCACGAACCCGGGCGGCACGGGGAACCCGCCCCGGGTCAGCTCGCCGAGGTTCGCCCCCTTGCCACCTACCGACGACTCGTCTGCCGAGCCCAACCCGTCGAACCAACGCACCGCAGCCACGGCGCCCCCTTTCCTCGGTCCTGCAACGAACCTAGGCAATTGCGCCGGGATCCAGAAGTGGCGAAGGTCCTGTGGTCAGTCCGTGACCTTGGCGATGACCTCGTCGCCGAACCAGGCGATGGCGTCGAGCTTCTCCTGCAGGGGCTGGGTGTCCGGTCCGACGTGGTACGGATCGCGAAAGCCGATGATGACGTCGGTGACGCCCTGCTCCTCGAGGCGCCGGCACCCGTCGGGGGAGTAGCCGTCGAGGGAGATCACATGGATCTCGAACGGCTCGTCGGCGCGCCCGTACTCGGCGCGCAGCTCGCCGAGCCGGTCGATGAACTCGCCGAGCCGCTCGCCCTCGGAGCCGGCGTGCATCCAGCCGTCGCACAGGCGCGCCGCCCGGCGCAGCGCGGCGTCGGCGTGCCCGCCGATGAGGATGGGCAGCGGCTCGGTGGGCGTCGGGCAGAGCTTGATGGCGGGCAGGTCGTAGAACTCGCCGTGGTACTCGACGTAGCCGCCCGCCGAGCGCGCCTTGATGATCTCGATCTGCTCGTCCATGCGCTTGCCACGGCGTTCCCACGGCTCGCCGGTGACGACGTAGTCCTCCGGCCACGGCGACAGGCCGACGCCGAAGCCGAAGCGGTTGTTCGACAGCACCGCCACCGACGTCGCCTGCTTGGCGACGAGGACCGGGTTGCGGATCGGCAGCTTGACGACGAACGTCGTGAAGCGCAGGCGTTCGGTGACCGCCGCCAGCGCCGGGATGAGGGTGAACGGCTCGATGAACGGCTTGTCCTCGAGGAACTCGCGGTTGCCGTCCGGGGTGTAGGGGTAGGTCGAGTCGCTGTCGCGCGGGTAGCAGATGCTGTCGGGCACGATCATCGAGTCGAAGCCCGCCGCCTCGGCCGCCTGGGCCAGCGGGGCGTAGAAGGTCGGGTCGATCAGGGATTCGGCATAGGAGAAGCGCACGGGCGCAACCTACCGGTCGGCGTGGTGGGAGGCTTCGTAGCCTGCCCGACGTGGGCGCGGCACCTCGGCTGTACGGCATCGTGGCGACCGGTGCGCCGGTGGCGGCAGTGCTGCGACGCGGGCCGAGCGACTGGTGTGCGCTCGGCCGGTGGGATCTGGACACGCCGGCGTACGCCACCGGGGCCTGGATCAAGGCTCGCATCGCGCCGCAGCGGTGCGACCTGTCGCCCGACGGGCGCTGGTTCGTGGCGACGGTGCACGCCAGTGGCGCTGACTGGCCGGCCGGCGAGGTGTACGAGGCTGTGTCGCACCTGCCGTGGCTGACCGCCCTGGCGGCCTGGGGCGAGGGGTCGACCTACACCCGGGGCGTGCACCTCGTCGACGAGCCCGGACGGTGCGACCTGGGGACGCCCGACGTCGGGGACGCCGCACC
>JAGQTE010000159.1 GCA_020439175.1 Acidimicrobiales bacterium
TCGGCGACGACGACGGCACGGGCGCTGTGTACTTCCCGAGCCTGTCGTGCCGCACCATCGTCTACAAGGGCATGCTCACGACGCCCCAGCTCGCCGAGTTCTACCTCGACCTCAACGACGATCGGGTCGAGTCGGCGCTGGCGCTGGTGCACAGCCGGTTCTCGACGAACACCTTCCCGTCGTGGCCGCTGGCGCACCCGTTCCGGTTCATCGCCCACAACGGCGAGATCAACACGGTCCAGGGCAACCGCAACTGGATGCGGGCGCGCGAGGCGCTGCTGGCCAGCGAGCACTTCGACGACGACCTCGACCGCATCTTCCCCATCTGCACGCCCGGTGCGTCCGACTCGGCCACCTTCGACGAGGTGCTCGAGCTGCTGCACCTCGGCGGGTACGAGCTGCCGCACGCCGTGCTGATGATGATCCCCGAGGCGTGGGAGCACCACGACGACATGGACCCGGCCCGCAAGGCCTTCTACCGGTTCCACGCCTCGCTGATGGAGCCGTGGGACGGCCCGGCGTCGATCGCCTTCACCGACGGCACGGTCATGGGCGCCGTGCTCGACCGCAACGGCCTGCGCCCGTCGCGGTACTGGGTCACCGCCGACGACCTCGTCATCATGGCCTCGGAGGTCGGGGTGGTCGACGTCCCGGCGGACAAGGTCGTGCACAAGGGCCGCCTGCAGCCCGGCAAGATGTTCCTCGTCGACACGATCGAGGGCCGCATCGTCGACGATGCGGAGATCAAGGACCGGCTCGCGGCGGCGCACCCGTACGCCGACTGGCTCGAGGAGAACCTCGTCGGGCTCGAGGAGCTGCCCCACCAGGAGCACGAGTTCACGTCGCACCTGAAGGTGCTCGAGCGCCAGCAGATCTTCGGCTACACCGACGAGGAGCTCAAGATCCTCATCGAGCCGATGGCGCGCGACGGCAAGGAGCCGATCGGCTCGATGGGCACCGACACCCCGCTGGCGGTGCTGTCGAACCGTCCCCGGCTGCTGTTCGACTACTTCCACCAGCTGTTCGCCCAGGTGACGAACCCGCCGCTCGACGCCATCCGCGAGGAGCTCGTCACGGCGTTGGGTGCGACCCTCGGGCCGGAGGGCAACCTGCTCGAACCGACGGCGGCGTCGTGCAAGCAGATCTTCGTGCCACACCCGGTCATCAACAACGACGAGCTGGTGAAGCTGCTGCACATCGACCGGCACCCCGACCTCGAAGGCTACCGGTCGACCGTCGTGCGGTGCCTGTACCCGGTGGCCGCCGGCGGCGAAGGGCTGCGACGGGCCATCGACGACGTGCGCCAGCAGTGCTCGGAGGCCATCGCCCAGGGCACCAACATCATCATCCTGTCGGACCGGCTCTCCACCAAGGACCTGGCGCCGATCCCGTCGCTGCTCATCACCGCCGCCGTGCACCACCACCTCATCCGCCACAAGACCCGCACCCGCGTGGGGCTGGTCGTGGAGACGGGCGACGCCCGCGAGGTGCACCACATGGCGATGCTGCTGGGCTATGGCGCGTCGGCCATCAACCCGTACGTGGCGTTCGAGAGCATCGAGGACCTCATCGCCGAGGACCGCACCCCGCTGGCCGATCCGGTCAAGGGCGTGCGCAACTACATCAAGGCCTGCGGCGCCGGCATCTTGAAGGTCATGTCCAAGATGGGCATCTCGACGGTCGCCTCGTACAGCGGCGCGCAGATCTTCGAGGCGATCGGCCTCGGCCAGGACCTCGTCGACGAGTACTTCACGGGCACGGTCAGCCGTCTCGGCGGCATCGGCCTCGATGAGATCGCCGACGAGGTGTCCCAGCGCCACCGTCGGGCGTTCCCCGACCGACCCACCGCCCGGAGCCATCGCTCGCTCGAGATCGGCGGCCAGTACCAGTGGCGGCGCGAGGGCGAGTTCCACCTGTTCAACCCGGAGACCGTCTACCGGCTCCAGCACGCCACCCGTTCGGGCCGCTACGACATCTTCAAGCAGTACACGCGCCTCGTCGACGAGCAGTCGCGCAACCTGTGCACCCTGCGCGGGCTGATGCGGCTGCGCACCGGCGAACGCCCGCCCGTGCCGATCGAGGAGGTCGAGCCGGCCAGCGAGATCGTCAAGCGGTTCTCGACCGGCGCCATGTCCTACGGCTCGATCTCGGCCGAGGCCCACGAGACGTTGGCGATCGCCATGAACCGCCTCGGCGGCAAGTCGAACACCGGCGAGGGCGGCGAGGACCCGGAGCGGTTCGTCACCATGGCCAACGGCGACTCGAAGCGCTCGGCCATCAAGCAGGTGGCGTCGGGGCGCTTCGGTGTGACCGCCGAGTACCTGACGAACGCCGACGACATCCAGATCAAGATGGCCCAGGGCGCCAAGCCCGGCGAGGGCGGCGAGCTGCCCGGCGGCAAGGTCTACCCGTGGATCGCCAAGGTGCGGCAGTCGACACCCGGCGTCGGGCTGATCTCGCCGCCGCCGCA
>JAGQTE010000160.1 GCA_020439175.1 Acidimicrobiales bacterium
GGCGACCGTGCCCCACGCCGGGCGGCGCCGCTCGCCGACCTGCTGCGCCACCTCGCCGCGCTCCAGTCCCCCGTCACCGTGCGCGCCGCCGGCAACGCGACGCCCGTCACCGGCACGCTCCGCAGCGTCGGCGCCGATGTGGTCACGCTGTCGTGCGACGGCCGCACCGTCGTCGTGCCGCTGGCCAACGTCGACGAGGTCGCCGTCGACGAGCTCGTGCTCTGAGCCCGACGGCTCGCTCAGTCCTCGCCGTTGCCCGAGTCGGGGTAGAGGTGCTCGAGCGTGCCGGGCTCGATCCGGCAGGCGTCGATGAAGGCGTCCACCTCAGACGCCTTGAGACGGATGACGCGCCCGAAGCGGTAGGCGGGCAGCTGCCCCTCGTCGATGAACCGGTACAGCGTCCGGGGGGTGATCCCGAGGCGAGAAGCTGCTTCAGCAGTACTGAGCCATTGGATCTCGGCGGCGCCGTCTGCGGAGCTGGTCGTCACGGTGAACACCGTACTCCGCACGACGCATCATGACCACTTTCATACCCACCCGATGGTTGGGACGCCCCTGAATCGCACCTGACGTGATGCCGCGACCGCGCAACGCGTGACGCCACCGGGGTGCGATCACTTGCTTCCTCAACGGATTGAGGGATCACCCAGCGCATTCGTTCCCTCACGCTGCACGGTTTCATGTGCTTTTGATGCATCTTGACTTCTTCTGTGCGTCGTGATTGGCTTGCGCACCTCGTTGGTAGCCGCCGCACCCCCGTGCGTCGTTGTTCTCATCGTTGCTTGTCGCCATGACATCTCGATCGCTTCTCACTCGTTCACGAACCGGCCGTGGCGTCGCACCACCGTCCGGGCGCGCCGTCGTCGGCGGTCTCGTCGTCACCGTCGCAGCGCTGGCCTTGTACGGGCTCGGCACCTCGGCGGCGTCGCCTCCCCGGGTCGCGGTGCTGGCGGCGACACGTCCGATCGCTCCCGGGGCGACCATCACGGTGGACGACGTCACCACGGTCGAGATCGACGCTCCCGCCGACACCGTCGACGAGTTGCTCGCTCCGCCCGACCTCGCGGCGGCCGACGGAGCGATCGCCCTCGGCCCCATCCCGGCGCACGGGCTCCTCACCCGTTCGATGCTGCGCACAGGCGGCAGCGCCGAGACGCCGGTCGAGGTGGCCGTGCCCGTCGCCCTCGATCGCGCCCTCGGTGGCGCTCTGCGACCCGGTGAGCACGTCGTCGTGTTGGCCACCTTCGGTACCGGCGCCGACGCGTGGACCGAGGTGGTGGCGGGCGACGCCGTGCTCCGGGCCATCACCACCGGTGACGACCGCTCCATCACGAGCGGCGGCGCAACGACGATGCTGCTCGCCTTCCACGATCGTCCTGCCGCCATCGCGGTCGTCCACGCGGCGCGCACCGCGGAGCTGACGTTCATCCGAGCCGAGCCGACCGCCACCGACGAGGCCGGTCGACGGTACCCACCCTCGACGGCGTCCACGACGGGCGAGTCCGGCTGATGACGGGTTCGCAACGATGGGTCGTGGTCGCGGCCGCACCGCCACGCCGGCCGTGGTTCCGCGACGTCGCCAGCTGGTCGACCAACGGCCTGTTGCCGGTCGACGTCGTCAAGTGCCTCTCGGCACCCGAGATCGCCGCTCGCCTCGATGGCGGCCGCGCCTACTCGGCGGTCGTGCTCGCCGAAGACCTCCCGGGCCTCGACCGAGACCTCGTCTCGGCCTGTGCCGCAGCGGGCTGCGCCGTCATCGTGGTCGGCGATCTCCCGCATCGCGCCGCGCACCTCGGCGCCACGGCCTCACTCCCCGCCCAATTCGATGCCCCGATGCTGGCCGCCACGCTTCACGAGCACGCCTCGCCGGTACAGGACGTCCCGGCGGCGCTGCTCGATCCCACACGAGCTGCGCCCTTGCCCCTCGGCGGACGACTCATCGCCGTGCTGGGACCGGCCGGGTGCGGCGCATCCACCATCGCGGCGGCGCTGGCGCGGGGCCTGCACGCACCGGGGACCGACGTCGTGCTCGCCGACCTCGCCCTGCACGCCGATCAGGCACTGCTGCACCTCGCCACGGACGTCGTGCCGGCCGTGACCGAGCTCGTGGACGCGGCGCGGTCCGGCCCGCTCACCGAGGTCGAGGTCCACGGGTGCCTGCAGACGCCGCCGAACGCGCCCTACCGGCTCCTCGTCGGCCTCCGGCGCCATCGCGACTGGGCCGCGCTGCGACCAGCGGCGACCGACGCCGCCATCGATGCGCTGCGGCAGACCCATGCCTGGGTCGTGGCCGACGTCGATGCGGACCTCGAGGGCGTCGACACCTGCGGGTCACACGACGTCGAAGACCGCAACCACCTGGCGCGTCGCGCTGCGACCGTCGCCGACCTCGCCGTCGTCGTCGTGCGTGCAGAGATCCGGTCGCTACGCCGGTTGGCGACGCTGGCGGAGGACCTGGCCGCCTGCAACCCGACCCGGCCGCTGCTCCCTGTCGTCAACGGAGCACCCCGCCATCCGCGACGACGGGCGGAGGTGCACCGCGCCATCACGGACCTCATCGACCCGGCGATCCCCGTCGCGCCGACCGCGTTCATCCCGTACCGTCGCCAGATGGCCCGGCTGGCGCACGACGGCCTCGTCGGTGCCTGCCCCCCGGTGCCGACCACGATCGCCGGCGCCGCCATCGCCGCCATCGAACACCTCCCCTTCGGGCGGCATCAGCACGACGAGGCACCAGCCCGCATCACACCCGGATCGTTGGGCACCTGGTTCGAGGAGGCGGCCGGATGAGCGACGAGCCCGCCGCGAGCGACCGCTCGCCGCTGCAGCAGGTCGAGCAGCAGGTGCTCGCCCGGGTCAAGCACCTCGCACCCGAGGACTCCTCGGTGGACGTCGCGCTGCTGCGCCGTCTGGTCGAGGACGAGGTGGATCACTGGCGCCAGGAGCACCGCCGCGGTCGACGGGCTGCAGACCTCCCGACGGGCGACACGCTGATCGAGCGGGCCATGCGCAACCTCACCGGCTACGGACCCCTCGAGCCGCTGCTCGCCGACGACGACGTGTGGGAGATCATGGTCAACGCACCGACCGAGATCTTCGTCAAGCGACACCGCGGCCACGACGGCTACCACGACGAGGTCTTCCACGACGACCACCACGTCGTGCGGGTCCTGACCAAGATCCTCGACGACGCCGGCGCCAGCCATCGCAAGCTCGACCCGACCGACGGGCTCCAGGACGCCCAGCTCGACTCGGGCGCACGCCTGCACATCGTGCACGGCGACGTGAGCCGCGGCGGCCACACCATGGTCAACATCCGCAAGTTCACCGGGGTGGCCTTCCGCCAGCTCGACGAGCTGGTCGAGCGCGACATGCTCAGCGATGCCGCCGCTCGCTTCCTCCGCGCCTGCGTGCAGAGCGGGTTGTCCATCGTGTTCGCCGGCGCTCCGGGTTCGGGCAAGACCACGCTGCTGTCGTGCTGCGCAGCCGAGCTCGACCCGACGCTCCGCGTCGTCGTCGCCGAAGAGGTGTTCGAGTGCGACGTGCCCCTGGCCAACGTCGCGTCCATGCAGACACGTCCGCCCCGACCGGATCGGCCTGCTGTCGACCTCCGCCGACTGGTCTCGGGCTTCCTGCGGATGGCACCCGACGTGGCAATCGTCGGGGAGGTGCGCGACCGCGAGGCGCTCCCGCTGCTGCTGACCCTGAGCTCCGGAGTGACCGGGTACACCACGATCCACGCCGGCTCTGCCCGCCAAGCGCTGTCCCGCCTGCGTTTCGTGTGCCAGCTGGCCGATGCCGGCAGCGACATCCCCATGGCGGCGCTCAACACGCTGGTGAGCGACGCCGTCGACATCGTGGTGCACTGCGCACGCACCGCCTCCGGGCCACGCGTCACCGAGATCATCGCCGTCGAGGACCTGCTCGGCGGACCGGAAGCGACGGCGTTCACCACCACCACCGTGTTCGAACGCAGCGCCGACGATCAGCCGCTGCTCTCCACTGGGCTCCAACCGATCCGCGCCCGCCGCCATCTCGACCCACCGTCGTCGGCGGCTGTCCCGGTGGAGGTGTTCTGATGGCAGCGATCGCCTCCAGCCCGAGGCCCGGTTCGTCGCAGCGCACCTCGGGGGGCCCTCATGGCTGATCGACGCGCGCTCGTCGCGCTGTGCTGCGTCGTTGCCGGGTACGGCGTGCACCTTGTGTACACGGCGTTCGTCCTCGGCTGGCGTGGCATCGCGCCCGGCCCGGCGCGCCACCGTCCACAGCCGGCGGGTCGGCGCACCCGACGGTGGCTGGAGCAGGTCGGCATCGACGACGTCCAGGTCGTCGAGATCGCGGCCGTCCTGGCCACCGTGGGGGCGCTCGGGGCGCTGAGCGCCGGCGTCGTGTTCGGCGGCCCCGTGGCGGCAGCGATGGGCGGGCTGCTGGCGGCGCTCACCCCGCTCGCCTCCTACCGCCGCCGCCGGCAGCAGCGACGCCAAGCCAGCCAGGATGCCTGGCCGCGTGTCGTCGAGGAGATCCGGCTGCTCGTCGGCTCGGTGGGCCGATCGATCCCGCAGGCCACCTTGGAGGCGGGCCGCGGCGGTCCGGCGGAACTGCGCAGCGCCATCGACGCCGCCCAGCGCGAGTGGTCGTTGACCACCGACTTCCCCCGGACGCTGACGGTGATCAGACGACGGCTTGCCGACGCCAGCACCGACATGGTCTGCGAGACGCTGCTCATCGCCCACGAGGTGGGTGGCACCGACGTCGACCGACGGCTCGCCGCTCTGGCGGCTGACCGGCGGGCAGACCTCGAGGCGCGCAAGGACGCGCGCGCCCGGCTGGCCGGCGTGCGGTTCGCTCGACGGTTCACCCTCCTCGTCCCGTTGGGCATGGCCGCCGCGGGGATGGCGATCGGCGACGGACGGGCGGCCTACGCCACACCCGAAGGGCAGGTCCTGGTGTTGTGCGGCCTCGTCGCCACCGCGCTCTGCTGGTTCTGGGCGGGCCGCATCATGCGGTTGCCGGCGCCGCCGCGCGTCTTCATCGACGATGGAGCAGCGCCATGACCCGCCTCGTGCCGCTGGTGGCGGTGGCGCTGTGGGTGGGCAGCACCCTGGTCTGCGCCGAGCTGCGATGGTCGACGCGCCGCAACCTGCACGATCGTGTCCGCCCGTACGTCGCCGGGAACGGGCGGGCATCGAGACCGATCGGTGTGCTGTCGGTGGCGTCGTTCCGCGACGTGCTCGCTCCGGTCGCCCACCAATTCGGCGACCGGTTGGCTCAGCTCGGCGGCGTGCACGACGACGTGGCGACCCGGCTCCACCGGGTGCACGACCCCGACGACCCGATCACGTTCCGGCTTCGCCAGTTCGGTTGGAGCCTCGGCGCCCTGCTCGCCGGTGCTGCGGCGACGATCGTGGCTGCTCCCCCGCCGCTGATCGCGCTGCTCCTCGTCGCGGGAAGCCCGACCTTGACGTTCCTCGTCATCGAAGACCGACTGCAACGCCGATCCGTCGCCTGGCAGCGCGCCGTGTTCGACGAGCTCCCGGTCGCCGCCGAGCAGCTCGGCATGCTGCTGTCCTCCGGCTACTCCATCGGTGCGGCGGTGGCTCGGCTCGGACGCCGGGGCCACGGCGCCGTGGCACGCGACCTCCGTCGCGTCTCGACGCGCGCCCAGCAGGGCTTGAGCGACACCGAGGCGTTGCGCGAGTGGGCCGATGGCGCTGGCGTCGAGGAGGTGCACGACCTGGTCGCGGTGCTGGCACTGGACCGTGAGACGACGGATCTCGGTCGCCTCGTCAGCGATGAAGCCCACCGGGTGCGCAACGCCGCCCATCGGCTGCAGATCGAGCGCATCGAACGGCGCGCCCAGCAGGTGTGGATCCCGGTGACCGTCGCCGCACTCGTCCCGGGCGTGCTGTTCCTGGCGGCGCCGTTCCTGCAGGCCATGCAGCTGTTCAGCGGAGGCTGACGAGAGCCGTGACCACCCACACGAGACCCAAACGAAAGGACCACGCCATGCCCCTCACCCTCACGTGGACCATCGCCGCGCTCGAGGCTGCCCGGCATCGCCAGTCGCGCCCGGCTGCGGCGCACCTGACGATGCCGCGGCGTCTGGGCGGTGACGCCGGCGAAGGCGTCATCTCGGCTGCCATCGCCGTGCTGATCATGGCGTTCCTCGGCGCACTGATGTGGTTCGGCTTCCAGCGCATGTGGCAGACCACCGAGCAGCAGACCAACGACCGTGTCAGCCAGATCGGTGCCGACGCCCCGTAACGCTGGCGGCCGATGCCGCGGCGACGGGGGCACCGGACTCATCGCGTCGGCTGCCGGCGTGCTGGCGTTCGTCGCCTTCGTCCTGTTCGCCACGCAGCTCCTGGTGGCGTTGCACCTGTCGACCACGGTCGGTGCCGTCGCAGACGAAGGCGCGCTGCGCGCCGCCTCGGCCACCGTCGACGACACCGATCCGATGGCTGTCGCCGCCGCCCGGCGTCGCGCCGAGCAGCACATGCGGACGCTGCTCGGCCCACAGGCCGACGTCACGACGTTCGACTGGTCGGCGAGCACGGCCGAGGACGTCGTCCTCGTGGTGCGCACGGACGCGCCGCGCCTCATGTTCGGCTTCCAGGGGAGCCTCGTCACCGATCACCTCGAGCGCACCGCCGTCGTCCGGGTGGAGACGCTGCAGTGATCGGCGTTCCCGACGACGCATCGGGCCGCGGGCGCGGCGATGTCGGCCAGGTCGGGGGCATCGAGGTCCTCCCGTTCGGCCTGCTGCTGTTCGTCGTGGCGTCGCTGGTGGTCGCCAACGCCTGGGCGGTGATCGACGCCAAGGCGACCGTCGACAGCGCCTCCAGGGCCGGCGTCCGCGCCGCCGTCGAAGCACCGGATCCCGCCACGGCAGCCGCCCGAGCCGACGCCGCGGCGCGCCACGTGCTCGAACGCAGTGGCCGCGCCGATGACGCCACCGTCGACGTCGAGGCGGTCGAAGGCTTCGCGCGCTGCGCGCCGGTGACGGTGCGCGCCACCGTGCACGTCCCGACGGTGCACGTGCCGTGGCTCGGCGGTGTGGGCGGCGGCTTCGACGTCACCGAGCAGCACGGGGGCATCGTCGACCCGTACCGCTCCGGACTGCCCGGCGCGGCGGCGTGTTGAGGCGCTCGTGCACCGGTGACCACGGCAGCACGCTGATGCTCATGCCGGCGGCGGTGCTGATCGTGCTCGTGCTGGCCGCCATGGCGATCGACCTGGCGCACCTGCAACTCGGGCAGCGCCAGCTCCGGTCGATGGCTGCCGACGCCGCCAACGACGCGGCCGGCGCCGGCGTCGACGTCGAGGCGCTGCGCGCCGGCCAGCCGGTGCAGCTGGACCCGGCGCTCGCCGAAGCGGTCGCCCGCCGCACTGCGGCGGCGCAATGGCCATCGAGCGTCACGCC
>JAGQTE010000020.1 GCA_020439175.1 Acidimicrobiales bacterium
GGCGTACTCGAAGCGGAGATCGGCGGCCGCCTCGTTCATCTCGTCCTCGAGCGTGCGGATGAGCCGCTCGAGGTCGGCATGGGGCAGATCGGCCACCTCGTCACGTCGCTTGCCCACCTCCCGCTCGCGCTTGATCGCCTTGCTGTCGAGCTTGTTGGGCACCGGGGCGCCTTCGTCCTTGCGGAGGTAGGCGAGGATGTCCGTCACCGCCTTGCGGACGGTCTGCGGGTTGATGCCGTGCTCGGCGTTGTACTCCTGCTGCATCTTGCGACGGCGCTGGGTGAGATCGATCGTGCGGCGCATCGAGTCGGTCATCTGGTCGGCGTACATGATCACCCGGCCGTCGACGTTGCGGGCGGCTCGGCCGACGGTCTGCACCAGCGACGTCTCGCTGCGCAGGAACCCCTCCTTGTCGGCGTCGAGGATGGCCACCAGCGTCACCTCGGGCAGGTCGAGGCCCTCCCGGAGCAGGTTGATGCCGACCAGCACGTCGAAATCGCCGAGCCGCAGGCCCCGCAGGATCTCGATCCGTTCGATCGTGTCGATGTTGGAGTGCAGGTAGCGGACGCGGACGCCGAGCTCCACCAGGTAGTCGGTCAGGTCCTCGGCCATCTTCTTGGTCAAGGTGGTGACCAGCACCCGGTTGCCGAGGGCGGTCTCCTTGTTGATCTGCTCGATGAGGTCGTCGATCTGGCCCTTGGTCGGCTTCACCTGGATCTCGGGGTCCACCAGGCCGGTGGGCCGCACGATCTGCTCGACGACCTGGGAGGACTTGCGCAGCTCGTAGTCGGCCGGGGTGGCCGACATGAACACGCACTGCTTCACCCGCTCCTCCCACTCCTCGAAGCGCAACGGCCGGTTGTCGGCCGCCGACGGCAGCCGGAAGCCGTGCTCGATGAGGGTGAGCTTGCGGGATCGGTCCCCCTCGTACTGGCCGTGGATCTGCGGGACGGCGACGTGCGACTCGTCGATGACGACGACGAAGTCGTCGGGGAAGTAGTCGAGCAGGGTGTACGGCGCCTCACCCGCATCACGCCCGTCGATGTGGCGCGAGTAGTTCTCGATGCCGTTGCAGTACCCCATCTCCTGCATCATCTCGAGGTCGTACTGGGTGCGCATGCGCAGCCGCTGCGCCTCGAGCAGCTTCTGCTGGCTCTCGAGCTCGGCGAGGCGCTCCTGCAGCTCGGTCTCGATGGTGCCGATGGCGCGCCGCATCCGTTCGTCGCCGGCCACGTAGTGCGTGGCCGGGAACAGGATGAGCTCGTCGTCGCTGCGCACCTTCTCGCCGGTGAGCGGGTCGACCACCGTGATGGCTTCGATCTCGTCGCCGAACAGCTCGACGCGGATGGCCGTCTCCTCGTAGGCCGGATGGATCTCGATGGTGTCGCCGCGCACCCGGAACTTGCCCCGCACGAGGTTCATGTCGTTGCGCTCGTACTGCATGTCGACCAGGCGACGCAGGATCGAGCGCTGGTCGTGCTCCTCGCCGACGCGCACGACGAGGAGCTGGTCGCGGTACTCGTCGGGGGCACCGAGGCCGTAGATGCACGACACCGACGCCACGACGATGACGTCGCGCCGGGTCAGCAGCGCCGCCGTCGCCGAGTGGCGCAGGCGGTCGATCTCGTCGTTCACCGACGAGTCCTTCTCGATGTAGGTGTCGCTCGAGGGCATGTAGGCCTCGGGCTGGTAGTAGTCGTAGTACGAGACGAAGTACTCGACGGCGTTGTTGGGGAAGAACTCCCGGAACTCGTTGGCCAGCTGCGCCGCCAGCGACTTGTTGGGGGCGATGACCAGGGTCGGCCGCTGCACCTGCTCGATGGTCCAGGCGATGGTGGCGCTCTTGCCCGATCCGGTGATGCCGAGCAGCGTCTGGAACCGCTCGCCACCCGAGAGCCCCTCGGTGAGCTCGGCGATGGCGGTGGGCTGATCGCCCGCAGGGGTGAATTCGGAGACGACCTCGAACGGCGGCACGGCCGCAGCCTACCGATGCCCCCTGACAACGTCGCCGGGCCCGCCGAAGCGGCTCGGAGCACGGCGCAGCCACTAACGTCGGGCCGCCCTGGCCAGCGAGGAGGACACCATGGAAGACGCGCTCGGGAGCGTGCAGCGTGCGCTCGTGCTGGGCGGCACCTCCGAGATCGCGCTGGCGGTGCTCGAGCGCCTCGCCCGCGATCGCTGCCGCTCGGCCGTCCTCGCCGTGCGCGACCCGCACGCCGCCGCGCCGGCCGTCGAGCGCCTCGCCCGGGCCGGCATCGACGACGTGACGACCGTGGCCTTCGACGCCGCCGCACCCGAGGCGCTCCCGGCCGTGATCGACGAGATCTTCGACGCCGGCGACGACATCGACCTCGTCCTCGTGGCCTTCGGCGTCCTCGGCGACCAGGCCGACTTCGACGCCGACCCGGTCGCCGCCGGCCGGGCCGTCACCGTCAACTACACGGCGGCGGTCACGAGCGGCCTCGCCACGGCCGCCCGTCTGCGCGCCCAGGGCCACGGCACCCTGTGCGTCTTGTCGTCGGTCGCCGCCGAGCGACCCCGGCAGACCAATTACGTGTACGGGTCGTCCAAGGCCGGCCTCGACGCCTTCGCCCAGGGACTCGGCGACGCGCTGGAGGGCTCGGGTGCCCGGGTCATGGTCGTGCGACCCGGCTTCGTGCACACCCGCATGACCGAGGGCATGGCCGCGCAACCCTTCTCGACGACGCCCGAGGTGGTCGCCGACGCCGTCGCCAAGGGGCTCGGGCAGCGACGCCACACGGTGTGGGCCCCAGGCATCCTGCGCGTCGTCTTCGCCGTGATGCGCCACCTGCCGCGGCCCGTGTGGCGGATCATCTCCGCCCGCTGATCGGCATGCCCCGCACCCGACGCTCCCCCGCCATGGCGCTGCTCGCGGCCATGCGGCCACTCCAGTGGTCCAAGAACGTCCTGGTGTTCGCCGTGCCGGTCGCCGCCGGCGAGATCACCGACCTCGTCGTGCTGCGCGACACGGTCGGCGCCTTCGTGGCGTTCTGCATGGCCGCCAGCGCCACGTACCTGCTCAACGACGCCGGCGACGTCGACGCCGACCGCCGCCACCCCGTCAAGCGCAACCGGCCGATCGCCGCCGGCGAGCTGTCGGTGGGCACGGCGCGCCTCGTCGCCGCCGTGCTGCTGGTGGCGTCGCTGGCCCTGGCGGCGCTGATCGAGGTGGACCTGGCGGTCACCGTGGTCAGCTACCTGGCGCTGACCACGGCGTACACGTTGTGGCTCAAGCACCAGCCGATCCTCGACATCGTCGCCGTCGCCGCCGGGTTCGTGCTGCGCGCCATCGCCGGCGCCACCGCCACCGGCCTGCCGATCTCGGAGTGGTTCTTCATCGTCGCCAGCTTCGGCGCCCTGCTGATGGTGACCGGCAAGCGCGAAGGCGAGCGGGCGGAGCTCGGCGAAGCGGAGGCGGCAGCGGTCCGGGCGACCCTGGGTGCGTACTCGACCTCGTACCTGATCTTCCTGCGCGGCGTGAGCACGGCGGTGGTGCTGGTCGGCTACGCCCTGTGGGCGTTCGCCTCGGCGGCGCAGGCGGCGTCGTCGGACACCGTCGCCACCGTGTTCTTCGAGATCTCGATCGTCCCGTTCTCGATCGCCATCCTGCGCTACGCCCTGCTGATCGACCAGGGCCGCGGCGCCGAGCCCGAACACCTGGTGCTGGCCGACCGCACGTTGCAGGTGGCCGGCCTCGCCTGGGCCATCATCTACGGCTATGGCGTCTACCTCGCCTGACTGGCCACGCCGAGCCCTCAGCGGCTGGGGTCGCACCGTGCCGACCGGCGCGGACGTCGTCGCGGCCCACCATCCCGACGACGTGCTGGGCGCTCTGGCCGACGCCGGACCGCGCGGCGTGATCGCCCGCGGCCTCGGCCGCTGCTATGGCGACGCGGCCCAGAACGCGGGCGGCGTCGTCGTCGACGACACCGGTGCGACGATGTTCCGCCTCGATCCGGCGACCGGCATCTGCACCGCCTCGGCCGGCGTGTCGATCGACCGGCTGCTGCAAGGCCTGGTGCCGCGCGGCTTCTTCGTGCCCGTCACCCCCGGCACGCGCTTCGTGACGGTGGGCGGCGCCATCGCCTCGGACATCCACGGCAAGAACCACCACAAGAAGGGCTCGTGGTGCGACCACGTGCTGTCGATGCAGCTCGCCATGGCCGACGGCTCGGTTCGCACCGTCACCCCGGAGGGCGATCCGGACCTGTTCTGGGCCACGGCCGGCGGCATGGGCCTGACCGGCATCGTGCTCGAAGCCACCTTCCGCTGCCCGCCGATCGCCTCCAGTCGCGTGCGGGTCGACACCTTCCGGTTGCGCGACCTCGACGAGACCATGCAGGTCATGGCCGACACCGACGACCGCTACGACTACACGGTGGCCTGGATCGACATGATGGCCACCGGCCGCAACCTCGGCCGCTCGGTCCTCACCAGCGGCGGGTTCGCCGCCGTCGACGACCTGCCCGCTGCCGAACAGGCCCACCCGCTCGCCTACGACGCTCCGGTGCTGGTCGACGTGCCGCCCGTGTTCCCGTCGGGCGTCATCAACAAGCTCACGATCAAGGCGTTCAACGAGCTGTGGTTCCGCAAGGCCCCGGTGCGTCGAGAGGGTGAGCTGCAGAGCATCCCCGCCTTCTTCCACCCCCTCGACATGCTGGGCGACTGGAACCGCGTGTACGGACCGCGCGGGTTCCTGCAATGGCAGATCGTGCTGCCGTTCGGTGAGGAGGAGCGGTTGCGCCGCATCGTCGAGCGCCTCGCCGTCACCGGGTCGAGCTCGTTGGTCAACGTGCTCAAGCGGTTCGGCCCCAACAACGCCGGCATGCTGTCGTTCCCCACCGCCGGGTGGACGCTCTCGGTGGACGTGCCCGTCGGCCGCCCGAGCCTCGCCGCCCTGCTCGACGAGCTCGACGAGGTCACGGTCGAGGGCGGCGGGCGCACCTACCTGGCCAAGGACAGCCGCGTGCGCGCCGAGCTGCTCGAGGTGATGTACCCGCGCCTCGACGAGTGGCGCGCCGTGCGCGAGCGGGTCGACCCGGACCGGCGGCTGCGGTCGGACCTCGGCCGTCGTCTCGGCCTGCTCTGATCGCCCGACGGCTGCCAAGCGGCTGCCGGGTGGCGCCGGCCCGGCTCAGCCCTCGGCCCGACGCTGCTCGATCCACGCCCAGGCCCGATCGATCTCGGCGGCCAGCGCGTCGCGGTCGCCGTCGTTGCCGATCACGAGATCGGCCCGGGCCAGACGCTCCTCGCGACTGGCCTGACGGGCGATGCGCGCCCGGGCGTCGGCCTCGCCGAGCCCACGGAAGCGCACGAGCCGATCGACGGCGACCTCCGGGTCGGTGTCGACGACGATCAGCGCCGCCATGTCGTCGCGCCCGGACTCGACCAGCAGCGGCACATCGAGGATCACCACATGGTCGGTGTCGACCTGCGCCGCCAGCCGTTGCGCGATCTCGGTGCCCACCGCCGGATGCACGATGGCGTTGAGGTCGGCGAGCGCGTTGGCGTCGTGGAAGACGATGTCGGCCACCGCCTGGCGGTCCAGCGTGCCGTCGGGCTGGACGATGCCGGGCCCGAACCGCTCGACCATCGCCGCCAGGACGGGCTGGCCCGGCTCCTGGAGCTCACGGGTGATCCGATCGGCGTCGATGACGACGGCGCCGCGCCGCGCCAGCGCCTCGGACACCGTCGACTTGCCCGACCCGATCCCGCCCGTAAGCCCGATCAGCAGCATCGCTGCAACCTAGCGCCTCGATGCCCGGGCCCCGGCCGGGCGCGCGCCCGCCGCGAGTGGTTGAATCTCGACCGATCGGGGCCGATGAGGAACGTGCGTGACCAGCATCGACGATGACGACGCCGTCGTGACGCGGCCGTCAGCAGACGAGGACGACCAGGAGCAGCCGAGCCGTTCGGTCGGCGACCTCATCGCCGAGTTCGGCCGCGCTCCGGACGGCACGGCCGCCGCCGACGGCATCGTCGACCGCGTCGACCGCGTGGCGAGCTTCGCTCCGGCGATCCTGGCCATCCGCTGGGGCACCACCATCGCCTCGCTGGCGCTGGCGATGGCCAACTTCACGCCGGGCGACTGGCAGATCATCGCCTACGCCGCCGTCATCGTGGCCTACACCGTGCTGCGCACCGTGCGGCCGCTCACCTACTTCGGCGACATCCGCAGCCTGCTCGGCGTGCTCTTCGAGGTGGCGCTGCACCTGATGATCGTCACGACGAGCGGCCAGTGGGAGTCGCCGTTCGTGTTCTCCCTGCTCACCGCCATCATCGTCGCCGGGTTCGCCCGCGGCTTCGGCTTCGCCCTGCGGATCGGCGCCGTCTGCTCGATCGCCGTCTCGATCCCCTTCCTGGTGCAGGATCCGACGTCGGACCGCATCACCACCAGCGCCCAGTGGACGCTGATCCTGCTGCTCGTGGCGCTCGTCGCCGGGTACGCCCGACGCATCTCGGGTGAGGCCGACCGCCAGCACAGCCTGGCGCTCGATCGCCTGGGCCGGCTCGCCGACGCCAACGCCCTGCTGTTCTCGCTGCACCGCGTGACCCAGACGCTGCCGGCATCGCTCGACCTCGACGACGTGCTCGACACCACCATCACCCGCCTCAAGGGGCTGTTCGAGTTCGACTATGCCGCCATCTTCGCCATCGACGAGACCGACGGCCACTGGGAGCTGCTCCGCAAGGAGGGGTCGCGCATGCCGGCACGCCTCGGGCGCGACGAGCTGCCGGTGCCGATGCGGCGCGCCGTCGCCGACGAGACGGTGGTGATCGTGCCCAACCTGGGCGAGTCCGGACCGGGGCTGTCCCCCAAGGCCGGCTCGGGCATGTACGCGGTGCTGCCGGCCCGCGGCGCCGTCATCGGCGTGCTCTCCATCGAGCACCAGGGCCTCAACCGCTTCCGCGCCCGCGACGTGGAGCTGCTGCGGGGGTTCGTCGAACCGGTGGCCCTGGCCATCGACAACGCCCGCTGGTTCTCCCGGCTGCGCACCGTCGGCGCCGACGAGGAACGCACGCGCATCGCCCGCGACCTGCACGACCGCATCGGCCAGTCCCTGGCCTACCTCGCCTTCGAGCTCGACCGGATCGTCTCGGCCCATGACCGCGGGGAGGAGCTGGGCGAGCCGCTCGAGCAGCTGCGCGAGGACGTGCGCGGCGTGATCCGGGAGGTCCGCGACACGCTCTACGACCTGCGGACCGACGTCACCGACAGCCAGGACATCGCCGACACGCTCGAGCAATTCACCCGTCGGGTCGGCGAGCGGGCGAACCTGACCTTCGAGCTGTTCCTCGACCGAGGCGAGCGCCTGCCGATCCTGCAGGAGCGTGAGATGTGGCGCGTCGCCCAGGAGGCGATCACCAACGTCGAGCGCCACGCCAAGGCGACCGAGGTGCGGGTCATCTGGCGCTGCAACGGCACGTCGGCCGCACTCGACATCACCGACAACGGCCAGGGCTTCCCCATCGGCCGAGCCGGTCGGCTCGACTCCTACGGCATCCTCGGCATGCGCGAGCGGGCGTCGTCGATCGGCGCCACGCTCGACCTCACGAGCCAGCCCGGCAAGGGCGCCCGCGTCCGGTGCTCGCTCATCCATCCCAGCCAGACGAGCGACGACCTCCGGCCGGCCGGGTCCACCCGATCCGGCTGAGCGCGGCGCGGGAGACAGCCAGCGCCCGCCGCGATCGGTATTGTTGGCGCCTGGGTCGCTCGACCCACGTCGGGTCCAGGCCGACACCGACGCTGCACCCGCCCTCAGGAGAACCGTTGACCATCCGCCTCATGCTCGCCGACGACCATCGGATGCTGCGCGAGGGCCTGCGCCGTTCGATGACCGACCAGGGCTTCGACATCGTCGGCGAGGCACGTGACGGCGATGAGGCGATCCGCCTCGCTGAGGAGCTCGAGCCCGACGTCATCCTCATGGACGTCACCATGCCCGAGGTCGACGGCGTCGAGGCCACCCGCCAGATCAAGATCGACCTGCCGCAGATCAAGATCGTGATGCTCACGATGCACGCCGACCAGGAGGTCCTGGCCGCGGCGATCCGCGCCGGCGCCAGCGGCTACCTCGTCAAGGACTGCTCCACCGACGAGATCGCCAACGCCGTGCGCATGGCGTTCAGCGGCGAGACCGCCCTGTCGCCCCAGCTCGCCGCCTCGATGCTCGACGAGGTCCGCAAGCTCGACCAACCCTCGGCGGAGGAAGACCGGATCATCACCAAGCGCGAGGAAGAGGTGCTGCAGCTCATCGCCGACGGCCTCTCGACGCCCGAGGTGGCCGAACAGCTCTTCATCAGCCAGAAGACGGTCAAGAACCATCTGGCCTCGATCTACCAGAAGCTCGACGCCCGGGACCGCACCCAGGCCGTGCTCCAGGCGGTGCGCATGGGCATCGTCCACCTCGACTGAGGCGGCGACGCTCCCGGTCGGCTCACCCCGGCGCACTTGCTGGGTTATCCACAGGTCGATCGCAAAATAGGCCAATTGAGCCATACAGCGCCGCCCGAATGTTGACGATACTTCTTCTCGACAGGAAGCCGGACCCGACGGCAATCCGCTGCCGGGCCCAACAAAGCAAGCACCAACCAAAAGGGAGACCACAATGCTCACTGCTTTCGATTACGCCAACGCTTGGCTGCAGGCTCGTTGCTCGACCGATCGTGGCGCCTCGCTCGTGGAGTACGCACTCCTCGTGGCCCTCATCGCCGTCGTCTGCATCCTCGCCATCACCTTCCTCGGCAGCGCCGCGTCGTCGAAGTTCTCGTCGGTCGGCAACGCGATCAACAACGCTTGATCAAGGGACCGATGGTCTGAGTGGAAGAGGCGGGCCCGAGGCTCGGGTCCGCCTCTTGCATTCCTCGGACCGAGGAACGGGGCTGAACGATGAGTGACCTGAGGCAAGACGGTCGGGACCGCCTCCGGTGCTCAGGTGACGATGGTGCGAACCTCATCGAGTACGCACTGCTCGTCTCCCTCATCGCTCTCGTCTGCGTGACGGCTATGACGTTCTTCTCGAGCGCCACGACCTCGAAGATGGATTGCTCTGCGAGCGCCATCGTCGGAGCCGGAACCGGAAACGCCATCGAGACCGATTGTTGAGTTCCGGGCATTGCCCGACTCGTCAACAGCCAGCGAACGAATGTCGAAGGGGCCTTCGGGCCCCTTCGTCGCGTCCGGGCCCATCGACGCCGCCGCCACCTCGTTTTCGGCCAAGTCGTTGCTCGGCCCTGGTCGCTCGGCCCTGCCGTCACTCGGCCCTAGGGGACACGGCTCGAGTCACACCGCGAGCCACGGGCATCTGCTCACGCCGCGCCCAGCCCCGCGGTGCACGCCGGGCTCACCTCCGGTGCAGCGCCACGGCGCCGCAGCAGCACCACCTCGCTGTCGCTGAACGCCACCTGCCAGGCCGGATCTGCGGTGAGGACCTGCACGATCGGCTGCGAGCGTGCGAACAGGACGGCCTCCACGCCGCAGGCGTCGAGGACGTCGTCCCAGCCGGGTCCGGCACCTCGTACGACGAGGAAGTTCTGCAAGAGCCCCAACGGGTACATGTCGTAGCGGTCGTCGATGAAGGCGGCGGCGTCGGTGCCGAGCAGCAGGCCGTGGTAGTTGCCGACCACGTCGGACGTCAGGACCCGGGCATCGCCGCCGAGCAGGCCGTCAGCGGCGAGGATGGCCGTCGCCTCCTCGGGGTAGGTGCGGAGATCGAACGCCGGGGCCCGGGCCACGCTGACCACGACGACAGCGAACGCCACCGTCACGGCGGCACCGAGACCGAGCGCCACAGCCCCGCGCTCACGTCCCGTGATGGAGCCGATCCCGGCCAGACCAGGCGCCATGGCCGGCACCAACACCAAGCTGGCCAGCGGGACGTTGCGCAGGCTGAGCAGCGCCAGCACCACGAAGGCAAGTGACGGCGCGAACCGGCGCCACGCCGGCTTGCGCACCAGGGCCACCAGGGCCAGCAGCAGCTGCACCAGGAAGAGCCGTGCACCCGTGGTCGAGAAGTCGGGCGACGCCCACTCCAGCACGTTGCGCAGGATCGTGGTCTTGTCGAGCAGGTCGAGCGGGAACGTGAGCAGCTTGGGACCAAGGGGGTTTATGCAGGCCAGCGCCACGCCGGCGATCGCCCAGCCCAACCGGTGCAGGTCGGCACGCACGTCGAGACCGTCGAGCTTGCGGCCGACCACCACAGCGAC
>JAGQTE010000161.1 GCA_020439175.1 Acidimicrobiales bacterium
AGACCGATGATCGCCAGGGCGACGGCGGTGGCCACGACCGGCACCCACCGGCGGCGTGGCGCGACGTCGGCGTCCGCCGTCTGGTCCAGCCCGTCGATGCTCACGCGGGCACCTCGGCAGGCCGGTCCGTCTCGGGGGCCGCCCGGCGTCCGGCCCGGGTCCGGGCGCCGCCGAACGCCGACAGCACGGTGCCCAGCGCGATGACGATGCCGCCGACCCAGATCCACACGACGAGCGGTTGGATGATGACGCGGATCGTGGCCACCCCGTCCGCGCCGGGGACCTCGGTGAGCACCAGGTACACGTCGGCGACGGGGCCGGTGGCCACCGACGGCGTGCCGATCGGCTGCATCGAGGCGCTGAAGGTGCGCAGCGACGGAGCGAACGGGTCGCTGCCGTTCACCGACACCTGCGCCTCCACGATCGAGCGGTCCCCCTCGGTGCGGGTCGAACCGCCGAGGAAGGTCAGCTCGTAGCCGGCGAAGGTCGCCGACTCGCCCGGCGCCAGGGTGAGATCCGCCTGCCGGGCGTACGCCGAGCTGGCGGCGAACCCCAACGCCACCAGCACCACGCCGATGTGCACGACCATGCCGCCGTTGGAGCGGCCGACCAGACCTCGCCAACCCTGCCGCCGGATGGCGAGGGCCAGGTGCCGGCCTGCGGAGCCCCCGGCGAAGCCGGCGAGGGCGAAGGCGACGACGGGCACCACGCCGCGGGCGCCGACCAGCACGGCGACGCCGGCGCTCACCACACCGACGACCGCCGGCCAGAACAGCCGATGCCGCAGCAGCTCGGTCGAGGCCCGCCGCCACGGCAGCACGGGCGCCACCGCCATCAGGAACAGCAACGCCATGCCGAGCGGCATCGTCATGCGATCGAAGTACGGCTCACCGACCGACAGGCGACCCCCGCCGGTCGCCTCGACGATGAGGGGGAAGGTCGTGCCGAGCAGCACCACCACGGCGAAGGCGGCGAACACGACGTTGTTGGCCAGGAACGCCCCCTCGCGCGACACGGGCGCGTCGATGCGGCCCGGGGCGCGCAGCTGCTCGCCCCGCCAGGTGATCAGCCCGACCGAGACGACGACGATCACGCCGAAGAACCCCAGGAGCAACGGGCCGATCGACGAGTCCGAGAAGGCGTGCACGGAGGCGACGACGCCCGAACGGGTCAGGAAGGTGCCGAGGATCGTGAGCGAGAACGTGGCGCACAGCAGCGACAGGTTCCACACCCGCAGCAGGCCGCGCCGCTCCTGCACCATCACGGAGTGCAGATAGGCGGTGCCGGTGAGCCATGGCAGCAACGACGCGTTCTCGACCGGGTCCCATGCCCAGTAGCCACCCCAGCCGAGCACCTCGTAGGACCACCACCCGCCGAGGATGATGCCGAGCGACAGGAAGCCCCACGCCAGCAGCGTCCAGCGCCGGGTCTCGAGCAGCCACCCCTCCCCCAGCCGACCGGTGACGAGCGCGCCGATGGCGAAGGCGAACGGCACCGTGAACCCGACGTAGCCGAGGTACAGCATCGGCGGGTGCACGGCCATGAGGATGTGGTTCTGCAGCAGCGGGTTCGGCCCCGGCCCGTCGTAGCCGGGCGGCACCTGCACGACGTGGAAGGGGTTGGCCGGACCGGCGAGCAGGAAGAAGAAGAACCCGGCGACCACGAACAGGGTCAGCATCGCCCACGCCACCAGCGGATCGGTGATGCGGTCGCGGAACCGGTGACCGACGGCGGCGATGTAGGCGGTGAGGATGAGCGCCCACAAGATGATCGACCCCTCGAGCGCCGACCACATCGTGGCGATCTTGAACGGCAGCGGCGTGCCCGTGGCGCTGTTGTCGTGGACGAACTTGATCGAGAAGTCGTCGGTGAGCAGCGCGATCTCCATCGCCACGGCGGCGACGAGCCCCGCCGCCAGGAGCAACCAGGCGTAGCTGCGCGCCATGCGCAGCAGCTGCGGGCGCCCGCGTGCCAGCCCGAACGCCACCGTGATCGCTCCCGCTACCGACCCCAACAGCCCCAGCGCCACGGCTGCCGGGCCGAGGATGGCGCTCACCCGTCCGACGCCTCCGGCGAGCACAGCGCCGAGCTGCCCGACGCCTCGGCCTCGGCCATGCGCTGCGGGTTGGCCTCGCTGTACTCCTCGGTGTGCTTCACGAGGATGAGGTCGCTCGAGAACCGCTCGGCGCTGTTCGCCGAGCTGAACGCCCCCTCGAGCACCACGGGGATGCACGGCTGGAACAGCTCCGGTGGGTCGCCGATGTGGTCGACCGTGACGCGGGCGGCACCGTTGGACACCTCGAACTCGACACCCTCGGGGGTCTGGCGCACCGACTGCGGCACCACCATGCCCTCGAGGCGGAACCGCGCCGTGCCCAGATCGGGTTGGCGCTCGACGGCTTCGTCGACCGTGTAGAAGAACACCGACGCCGACGACAGCGCCCGGATGGCGACGAAGGCGCCGCCCAGCAGCAACGCCACGATGACGGCCACCATCACGCGCCGGCCGGCCGAGCTGCGCCGCTCGTCCGCCTCGCTGGTGCGGGGGGTGAGATCGAGGCTCACATCCACCGCCGGCGTTCCGGTGGCACCTGCCGGGCGAGGCGCCGGCCACGCAGCATCGTCGCCCCGGCGTAGATCAGCACGGTGGCGAACACGATGATCCAGGCGGCGAGGACGTAGCTCATCCGAACGCCTCGCCGGTGCGTGGGCCGAACGGGTCGCCGCCGGTGCCGCTGTCGATCGCCTCGGCGCGACGCTCGGCGATGGCGTCGGCGAGCATCGACTCGTCGGCCTCACGCTCGAGCCAGGCGACCCGGAAGCGGTGGATCACGAGCCAGGCGAACACGAGCGTGCCGACGACGAATCCACAGAACAGGCTGAACAGCATCAGGCCGTCCATCTCGGCGCCGAGCTGCGTCGGCTGGATGGTGGCCTTCTGGTGCAGCGTGCGCCACCACTCGACGCTCTGGCGCACGAGGATCACGTTCGGGACGAGGAGCAGGCCGAGCCACGCCGACCGCTTGGCCCGCACGTCGGGGTCGCCGGGGACCTTGCGCAACGCCAGGTACCCGACGAGCAGCAGGAACAGCATCGCCGAGGTGACCAGGCGGGCGTCGTCCCACACCCAGAAGGTGCCCCACGTCGGTCGGGCCCAGATGGCGCCGGTCACGCAGGCCAGCGCCATGAACACGGCACCGATCTCGGCGGCGGCGTAGGCGACCGTGTCCCACCACACCGAGCGCTTCCACAGGAACATCACCGAACCGATGGTGGTCAGGAAGCAGCACAGGTAGGCGATGGTGGCGGACGGGACGTGCACGTACATGATCCGCACCAGCTCGCGCTGGGTGATGTCCTCGGGGCTCCACACCAGGCCCAGCAACACGAGGAACACGGCACCCACGAGCGCCGCCAGACCGATGACCCGGGTGCCCATCGACCCTGTGCCGGTCGGCGCCGCAGCGCTCCCGGTCGTCGTCACCGCGGTGTCGGTCACGTTTCCTCCAGCAGGGGGCCGTACGCCAAGGCCCCGATGACGATGTAGACGAGTGCGAACACGCCGAGCAAGCCGAGCCAGAGCCAACCGTCGGCGGGCACCCCTGCGAAGGCCGCTTCGAACGCCCGGGTGGCACCGATGAGCACGGGCGCCAGCACCGGGAGCAACAGCAGCGGGAGCAGGGTGTCCCGCACCCGGAGCCCCGAGGCGAGCACGCCGTAGAGGGTACCGGCCGCGGCGATGCAGGCGGTAGCCAGGGCGGCGGTCGCCACCACCAGCGGCCAGCCCTCGGTGGACGGTGCGGCGTTGTACAGCACGATCACCCCGACGAGCAGCAGGGCCTCGAGGGCCAGCAGCTCGGCACCGATGGCCAGCACCTTGCCCAGGAACATCCCGGCGGGCGACAAGGCCGTCAGGCGGAGCGCGTCGCGCACGCCGTCGCCCGACTCGACCGTGGCGGCGCGCTGCACGATCAGCAGGGCGCACAGCACGACGGCCACCCAGAACAGCCCCGGCGCGGCGCGCGCCAGGATGCCGCGCGCCGGGTCGAGGGCGAAGGCGAACAGCATCACGATGACCAGCGCCAACGGCGCCACCTGGTTGGTGGCGACGCGTGAGCGCCACTCCACCCGCAGGTCCCGCCCGGCGATGAGCAGGGCGTCACGCAGCACCGGGGGTCTCCTCGTCGCGCACGATGCCGCCCGACACCACCACCTGCCGTGCCGCCAGGGCGCCGGCGCGCTCGAGCTCGTGCGAGGCGACCAGCACCGTGGCGCCGGCCGTCGCCGCCTCGCGGACCAGGCCGTCGAGCAGATCCCGGGCGTCGTTGTCGAGCCCGGCATGCGGTTCGTCGAGCAGCCACAGCTCCGGCCGCCGGGCCAGCAGCACGGCGAGCGCCACCCGGCGCCGTTGCCCGGAGCTGAGCTTGGCGACGTCGACGCCGGCGAGGCGACCGTCGAGGCCGAGCACCGCCATGGCCGCCTCGGCGTCGGCCTGGTCGGCGCCGGCGGCACGGGTCCAGAACCACACGTTGTCGGCGACGGTCAGCTCGTCGTAGAGCCCACCGTGGAACGACAGCAACCCGACGCGTGGCCGGTGCCGCACCCGATCGCGCCGCAGGTCGTGGCCGAGCACCGTGGCGTCGCCGGCCGTGAAGGGGACCAGGCCGGCCAGCGCCCGCAACAAGGTGGTCTTGCCAGCGCCGTTCGGGCCCCGGACCAGCACGATCTCGCCTGCCGCGACGTCGAGGTCGACGCCGGCGAGCGCCGGGAACCGGCCGAGGAGGGCGACCGCCCCGCGGAGGTGGATGACGGTCTCCATGCGACCGGGCAAGGCTACCGTGGCCGCCGTGTTGGCCAAGATCCTCGGCGTCATCGGGCGTCTCATGATCGGCGCGGGCGTGCTGATCCTGCTGTTCGTCGCCTACCAGCTGTGGGGCACCGGCCTGCAGACCCAGGCGGCCCAGAACGACCTGCGCACCGAGTTCGACCAGCAGCTGGCCGAGGCACGAGCCCAGGCCGACGCCGCCGGATCCACGACGACGTCCACGACGACCGAGCCGGTGGCCCCGGTGTCGACCCTGCCCGACGGCACCGCCGAGAACCCGGGCGACCTGGGCCGTCCGGCGGAGGAGGCCGACCTCGGCATCCAGTGGGGCGACCCGATCGGGCGCATCCTCATCGACAAGATCGGCGTCGACTTCGTGTACATCGAGGGCGTCGAGCTCTCGTTGCTCCAGGACGGCCCCGGCCACTTCCCGGAGACGAGCTTCCCCGGCCAGCCGGGCAACGCGGCGTTGGCCGGGCACCGCACGACGTTCATGGCGCCGTTCAACCGCATCGACGAGCTCTCGGCCGGCGACCTGGTGCAGGTCGAGACCGTGCAGGGCACCTTCACCTACGAGGTGATGGCGCAACCCGACGGTCTGGGCCACCGCATCGTGGGACCGGACGCCATCGAGATCACCGAGGACAAGGGTGACGACCGCTTGACGTTGATGGCGTGCCACCCCAAGTACTCGGCGGCGCAGCGCATCGTCGTGGAGGCCAAGCTGGTGGGCAACCCTGCCGCCAAGACCAAGGCGTCCGAACCCGGCGACCGCACCGAGCTCCCCTCGTTGGGCGAGGGCGGAGACGCCGAAGCGCAGCAGCTGCTCGCCTCGGGCGACCCCGCCGCCCGGCTGCCGGCGCTGCTGTGGTCGGCGGCCGCGCTTGCCGCCATCTTCGTCGCCTGGCTGCTCGGGCACCTCTGGCGCAAGGCGCGGTGGCCGGTGTACCTCGTGTCGCTTCCCATCGTCGGCCTGCTGTTGTGGCACGCGTTCGAGTGGATCAACCGAGCCCTGCCCGGGGCCTACTGATGCGCCGCGCCTCGGCTCTGGTGGTGGCGATCGGCGCGCTGGCGATGGCGAGCGCGTGCTCGAGTGGCGACACGGCATCGCCACCGTCCACCACCGCCACCACGGCCGCGCCCGACGGCACCGCTCCGCCGACGACCGACGTGCCGCTCGACGCCGGGGAGCAGATCTACGTGTACCTGCCCGAGCCCGGCGACTGCTGGGAGCGGCGCCGCACCGACGAGAACGCCGCCGGCGGTGCCGGCCAGCCGATCATCCTCGCCCTGTCGTGCGACCTCCCCCACGACCACGAGACCTTCGGCGTCGTCGACGTCCCGGACGACTCGTTCCCCGGCGACGGGCGGTTGCAGGAGCTCGGCAAGGAGGAATGCCCCCAGCACTTCGAGGGGTTCGTCGGCACGGTCTACGAGCTGTCCGAGCTCGAGATCGGGGTGTGGGCGCCATCGCAGGTCGACTGGAACCAGACCTACACCCACTCGTTGGCGTGCTACGTCTACCTGCCCGACGGCGAGAAGCTGACGGGTTCGGTGCGCGGCACGGGCCGCTGACTGCGCCCGCGCCGCTCAGCGGCCGGTGAAGGTCGGACGCCGCTTCTCGGTGAAGGCGGCGATGCCCTCGGCCAGGTCCTCGCTGGCCCAGGCTCGGCGGTAGGCCTCGGCGTAGGCCTCGGACGAGCCGAGGTCCTCGAGCACGTTGAGCCCCACCTTGTGACCGGCGAGGCTGAGCGGCGCCAGATCGGCGAGCTCGGCCGCCCACGCCAGGGCCACGTCGAGCCCGCCCTGGCGCTGGCAGAGCCCCAGCTCGAGCGCCTGAGCGCCCGAGGCCTGGATGCCGCCGAGGAACATGGCCCGGGCGTGCGTCTGACCGAGCAGGCTCACCACCCGCCGGATCGTCCACTCCGGGACCATGATCCCGAGCTTGGCGGCCGGCACGCCGATGGTGGCGTCCGGGTTCACCGTGCGCAGGTCGCAGGCCACGGCGACCTGGACGCCGGCGCCGAGCACGAAGCCCTCGAGGGCGGCGATGGTCGGGCACGGGCAGTCGCGCAACGCCACCAGCGTCTGCTCGAGCTCGTGGACGAAGCCGTCGTCGCGCACCGTGTTGAGGTCGGCCCCCGAGCAGAAGTGCCCGCCGGCGCCGCCGACGACGACGATGCGCGCGCCACGGTCGAGCGCCGCCGCCAGCTCCAGCCGCAGGTCGATCAGCCCCTGAGTGTGCAGCGCGTTGCGGCGCTCGGGCCGGTCCAGCACCAAGGCCGTCACGGCGCCGTGGTCGGTCACCTCGATCATCGTCCCCTCCACTCCGGTCGGCGCTTCTCGGCGAACGCCGCCAGCCCCTCGGCCGCGTCCTCGGTGCTCGTCGCCACGGTCAGCATCGGGTGCAGGTACCGCAGCGCCTCGTCTGCTGCCTGGTCGACGACGGCGTAGAAGGCGTCGCGCCCCATGCGCAGCAGCACCGGCGACTTCGACGCCAGGTCGGCGGCGAGCGCATCCACCTCGGCGTCGAGCTCGTCGACCGGCACCACCCGGTTGACGATGCCGAGCCGGTCGGCCTCGGCGGCGTCGATGCGCCGGCCGGTCATCATCAGCTCCAGCGCCTTGCGCGGCGACAGCGACCGCAGCAACGGCACGGTGATCATGAACGGCCACAACCCCACGTTGATCTCCGGCGTGCCGAACTGGGCGTCGTCGGCGGCCACGACGAGGTCGCACGCCAGCGCCAGACCCATGCCGCCGGCCAGGGCGTAGCCGCGCACCCGGGCGATCGTCGGCTTGCCGAGGTCCCACAGGTCCCGGAACAGCTCGGCCAGCTCGCCGCGCGCCTCGTGCAGCGCCAGGTGCCCGGCGCCCTCGGCCATGCCCCCGAGATCGGCCCCGGCGCAGAAGGCCTGATCGCCGGCGCCGGTCAGCACGACGACCCGGACGGCCTCGTCGGCCTTGCATGCCGCCACGGCGGCGCGCAGCTCGTCGACCACCGTCCAGGACAAGGCGTTGCGCCGCTCCGGCCGATTGATCATGATGCGGGCGATGCCGCCCACGACCTCGACGAGCACCTCTTCCGACGCCATCGTCGGGACCCTAGTGGAGGTCCCCCACCGCCGAGAGCCGAGGTCGTAGCGTTTTGCCGATGTTCGCTGCCGAGTTGAACCTGGGTGCCGCCTTCCTCGCGCTGGCGATCGGCGGCACGCTCCTGGCCATCGTGTGGGTGCTCGACCGCAAGGCGTTGCGGCGCGAGCTCGAAGTCGACGAGGAGCTCGAGGCCGTCGAGCAGCTGCACGACCAGCTGCTGGCCGAGGCGATCGTCGTCGATGACATCGCCCTGGACCCCGGTGCCTCGAGCGTCCGGGTCCTCGGGCCGATGAAGACGACCGACCGCCGAGCCGTCGTCGAGCCCGAGCCCGAGCCGGCCGCCGTGCCCGAGCCCGTCGTCCTCGCAACGCCGGAGCTCGAGCCCGAGCCCGAGCCTGAGCTGGAGCCGGAGCCCGAGCTGGAACCCGTGGCCGCCGAGCCGCGACGGTCGCTCCCCAAGGGCGCCGAGGCCGTGCTGGCGGCGCTCACCGAGGTGCTGCCCGACCCGCGCAACACGACCGTGTTCGTGCGGGATCCCACCGCCGAGATCACGGTGCACCGGGTCGGGCCGGCCGCGGAGGAGCGCTCGCTCGACGAGCTGTGGGAGACGCCGATCGAACCGTCCGGCGCCGAGCTCATCGCCCGGCAGGCGGACCGCTCCACGCCGACGTCGCACTGACGACCGCCGCCAACGCCGCCCACGACTGCGGCACGGCGCCGCGCGGCGCACCGTTGTCCGGGTGCCAGAACTCGGCGAACCCCGACGACCACGCCCCGCGGACCAGCGCGTCACCGAGCCGGCGCGCCTCGTCGTCCATGCCGGCGCGGCGGGCGGCCACCCAGCACAGGTAGGTCAGCTGCGGCCAGGCGGATCCCCGCCAGTACGTCGTCGGGTCGTACGTCGGCTCATCCCGGTGCACGGCCGCCGGCCCGCAGTCGCCGCCGAAGGCCCCGTCCCAGCACACGACGCGCAGCTGCCCGGCGATGACCCGCGTCGGCGGCGACTCGGCGGCCAGCACGCCGAGCATGGCGTCGAGCGTCCGGATCCCCGACGACGACCGGTACGGCTCGGACCAGTCGTGCTCGCAGCCGAGCTCGTCGTCCCAGCGTGCCGATGTGGCGGCGCGCACCTCGGCGGCGATCGCTCGCAGGGAGGCGGCGACACCGGCGTCGGTCACGACGGTGGCCAGCTCGGCGCAGTTGAACGCCACCAGGGCGTTCCAGCCGACCGAGCCCACGATGAAGGCGTCGCTGCCGCACGGTGACCCGGTGCGGGGGTCGAACCGCAGCGCGCCGACCAGGTCGCCCTTGGTCTGCTTCCAGCCCGTCGCCGTCCAGCCGCCGGGGCACCAGCTGTCCCAGCGCGGCGAGTCGTCGCAGCCCGATTCCCACGGGTGCAGGATCGGCACCATCCCCCCGCCGCCGATGCTGCGTCGCTCGGCCAGGTGCTCGAGCCCGGCGACGGCGCGCGCCACGAGGTCGGCCGGCGGCGTGTGCCCGTGCCGCACCAGCTCGGCCAGCGCGTGGCCGTACATCGGCGGTTGCGTGATGGCCGACGTCGTGCGGCGGCCCCAGAACGCGACGTGCTGGTCCGGCGCCTCCCAGTACGTCATGTGGGGCACGAAGCCGTCGTCGGCCTGGTGGGCCAGGGCGCGCTCGAGCTCGGACACGGCACGGTCCGGCGCGCCGAGCACCGTCCACACGACGGCGTGGAAGCAGGAGTCCCACAGCCACTGGTGGGGGTAGACGGCGTCGTTCGGCACCGTGTACCCGAGCGGCCGCCAATGCGCCTCGAGGATGGCGCGGGACCGTTCGGCCACCGCGTCGGACGCCGGTAGCGTGGTCACGCTCCGGCCCCCGGAACGTCCACGCCCATGACCACCTGCGCCATCGTCTCGTTCCGCCTCGGCCTCACCGACGGCGTGTCGATCGTCGCCGACACGTGGGCCGAGGCGCTGGAGGCGTTCGGCTTCGAGGTCGTGACCGTGGCCGGCGACGGTCCGGTCGACCGCCTCGTGCCGGGCCTGGCCATCGACGCCGCTGCGCCGCCGCCGCTCGGCGAGGTCGAGGATGCGCTGGCCGACGCCGACCTGGTCGTGGTGGAGAACCTGTGCACGATCCCGCTCAACCTACCGGCGGCGCGCGCCGTCGCCGGGACGTTGCGCGGCCGTCCCGCCATCCTGCACCACCACGATCCGGCCTGGCAGCGACCGCACCTGGCGCACATCACGGAGCTGCCCCCGACCGACCCGGCGTGGCGGCACGTCACCATCAACGACCTCACCGTCGCCGAGTTGGCGGCCCGCGGCATCTTGGCGGTGCGCATCTACAACGGGTTCGACACGACGCCGCGGCCCGGCGACCGGACCGGCGTGCGGGCGCGCCTCGGCGTCGCCGGCGACGAGCTGTTGCTGGCGCATCCGGTGCGCGCCATCGAGCGCAAGGGCGTGCCGGCGGCGTTGGCGCTGTGCGAAGCCCTCGGCGCCACGTACTGGCTGCTCGGCGGCGCTGAGGACGGCTATGGGCCCGAGCTCGAGCGGCTGCTGGCGGGGGCGCGCTGTCGCGTGGTGCGCCATGCCCTGCCCCACGGGCCCGACATCTACGCCGCGCCGGACGCCATCGTGTTCCCCTCGACGTGGGAGGGCTTCGGGAACCCGCCGATCGAGGCGGCGATCGCCCGCCTGCCGGTGGCGGTCGGCGACTACCCGGTCGGACGCGAGCTGCGTGCCCTCGGCTTCGAGTGGTTCGACGCCGACGATCCGAGCCAGCTCGGTGCCTTCCTCGCTGCGCCCGACCCGGCGTTGCTCGACGCCAACGCCGCTGTCGCCGCCGCGCACTTCTCGCTCGAGCGCATGGCCGAATCGCTGCGCGACCTGCTCGACGCGGCAGGCTGGTTGCCGTGACGGACCCCATCCTCGCCAAGCGCGCCAAGGTCGCCCGGCTCACGTCGCTCGGCCAGCGCATCGGCTACGCCCTGTTCGGCATCGCCCTGGTGGGCTTCTTCATCGGGCTGGTCACCGGCTTCCCGGACGGGATCATCGTCGTGATCACGGTCGGGCTGATCGCCGGATCGATCGTGCTTGCGCCGGCGATCGTGTTCTCGTATGCCGTGAAGGCCGCCGACCGGGCCGACCGTGAGGACGACTGGCGCTAGGCGGTTAGCATCCGCCAGCGACCACAACACAGGGGGACACGTTCATGGCTACTGCTGCAGTGCTCACGGAGGTCGGCTCGCCGCTCGAGGTGCGCGACGACGTCGAGGTCGCGCCGCCCGGTCCGGGCGAGGTGCGCGTCAAGACCGGCGCATCGGGCGTGTGCCACTCCGACCTGTCCGTGCAGAATGGCACCATCCCCCTGCCCACCCCGATCGTGCTGGGCCACGAGGGTGCCGGCACCGTGCTCGAGGTCGGCGAGGGCGTGACGGGCGTGGCGCCCGGCGACCGGGTCGTCCTCTCGTTCGTCCCGCAGTGCCAGGAGTGCTACTTCTGCAAGCGCGGCCAGGGCTTCCTGTGTGAGAAGTCGGCCATGGCCGCCATGGGCGGCATGCTCGACGGCAGCACGCGGCTCACCTCGCAAGGCGGCGCCCTGCACCAGATGGCGATGTGCGGCACCTACTCGTCGGAGCTCATCGCCCCCGAGATCTCGATGGTCAAGATCGCCGACGACGTTCCGTTGAAGGTCGCCGCGCTCATCGGCTGCGGCGTGCTCACCGGTGTCGGCGCCGCGCTGAACACCGCCGACATCCACGAGGGCGACACCGTCGCCGTCATCGGGTGCGGCGGCGTGGGCCTCAACGTGATCCAGGGCGCCAAGCTGGCCGGCGCCGCCAACATCGTCGCCATCGACATGTTCGACCACAAGCTCGAGCTGGCCACCCAGTTCGGCGCCACGCACTGCGTCAAGGCCGGCGAGCAGGATGCGACCGGCGTCATCACCGGCGCCACCGGCGGTCGCCTCGCCGACTCGGTGTTCGAGGTCATCGGCCTGGAGCAGACGATGAACCAGGCCATCGACCTGTGCCGCCAGGGTGGCGAGGTCGTGCTGGTCGGCGTCCCGCGCATGGACGTCATGATGCACCTGCCGGCGGCGTTCACCTTCCTGTACCTCAACAAGTCGATCAAGGGCTGCTGGTACGGCTCGGCCAACGTCAACACCGACGTGCCGAAGCTCCTCGGCCTCTACAGCGACGGCAAGCTCATGCTCGACGAGCTGATCTCGGCCGAGATCGACCAGGACGGCATCAACGGCGCCTTCGAGGCGATGGGCACCGGCGAGGTCGCCCGCTCCGTGGTCGTCTACGAGTGAGCTGAGCTCGGCCGGGGGCGCCGGAGGTCCGGACGGCGCATCCGAAATAGGCGATATGTAGGCGATAGTGGGCTTCGGCCGTGTACCGTGCCAGCGATGGCAACGAAGAAGGTCTCGGTCACCCTGGAATCGACGGCGATCGAGCGGGCGCGGCAAGCCGCCGGACCGCGGGGGCTGTCGTCGTACCTCGACGCTGCGCTGCAGGAGAAGCTCGAGCGGGACGAGCGCCGCCAGGCGTTCCTGGAGTACCTCGACGAGCTCGAGCGTGCGGACCCGACCCCGGAGCGCACGAAGGATCGAGCGGTTCAGCGAGCGGAGAAGATCCGCCGTACGGCAGCGACGTGAGCGTCCCTCGCGTCGTCCTCGATTCGGGAGTCGTCGACCTGGCGGAGACCGATCAGGAGTTCCGCTGGGTCGTGCGGGATCTGGTCGAGGGTGGATGGGAGGCGGTGATCCCGACGGTGGTGCTGGCCGAGGCGGTGACCGGCCGCCCGACAGACGCACCTGTGAACCGTGCTGTGAAGCGGCTGGGCACGAAGGACACCGATCAGGCGATGGCGCGTCGAGCTGGCCAGTTGCGTTCCGGTGCCGAGCGAGCCAAGACGCGTCGGGTTCCCAGCGGCATCGATGCGATCGTGGCGGCACACGCGGCCGACGCCGGCGCCGGTGTGGTGTTCACGACTGATCCCGTCGATCTGCGACGGCTCCTCGCCGACTTCCCGCAGATCGCCGTGGAGCGTCCCTGACGGTCGAGTACGCGTCGCCGAGAACGACCCCGAGATCGAATCGCGAGGTCGAACGTTGTCGATTTCGCAACGACCTGCGGATGCGCGGGGAGATCGGACGGTTTGTTACCGTGCGGTAACTCATGAGCGCCCGCCTCCCCGCCGCCGAACGTCGCCAGCAGCTGCTGGACGTCGCCCTGGAGGTCTTCTCGCGCGAGGGCTTCCACCAGACGTCGATGAACGACATCGCCGAGGCGGCCGGCGTGACCAAGCCGGTGCTGTACCAGCACTTCGGTTCCAAGCGCGACCTCTTCGGCGAGCTGCTGCGCGAGGTCGGCGACCGCATGCGCGTCGAGATCGGCAAGGCCACCGCCGGGGCGGCCGGGCCGCGCGAGCAGGTGGTCGAGGGCATGCGCGCCTACTTCCATTGGGTCGACCGGCATCGAGCGGGCTTCGACATCCTCTTCGCCGGCGAGACGCGCCGCGACCCGGAGTTCTTGAAGGAGGCCGGCCGCGTCGAGCGCGACATGGCCGCCACCGTCGGTTCGCTCATCGTCGTCGACGGCCTCGACACCGAACGGCAGCGGCTGCTCGGCCAGGCGATCGTGGGCATGGCCGAGGCCGTGTGCCGCTACTGGATCGCCTCGGGCAAGGACCTACCGGTCGACGAGCTGGCCGAGCAGGTCGCCGAGCTGGCGTGGAAGGGCCTGCGCGGCCTACGCCCCGCCTCCTGACCGGTCGTCACTCGCAGCGCATCACCAGGTACTGCGCCCGATCGGGGAATTCGATTGCGCTACCGACCGGTTCGTCGTCGACCAAGACCACCAACTGCGCTGGGG
>JAGQTE010000162.1 GCA_020439175.1 Acidimicrobiales bacterium
CAAGATATCCTCACCGGGGCCAGGATGGCAACCGCCGGCCGCGCGGCGGCGGAGCCGAAGGCGAGGGGAGAGCGAGTGGAGCAGAGCGACACCGTGAGCACCGCGGCCGCGGAGGTGCTCGCCATCGAGGCGGAACGGCTGGGCGCGGCTGTGCCGGACCGGGACCCGACGACGGCCGCCCTGGTGGTGTGGTTGACCCGGCTCGCTCGGCTGCACGAGGCGGCGCTGGCGCGGCGCAATGCCGAGCACGATCTGCTGCCGTCGGAGACGGCGGTGCTGCTGGTGCTGTGGCTCGCCGGTCCGCCGCACCGGGTCCGACCGTCGTTCCTGGCCGAGGCGACGATGCAGACCTCGGGCGGCATGACCGCCACGCTGCGCCGCCTCACCGAGGCCGGGTTGATCGAGCGGGTGCCCGACCCGAACGACGGCAGGGTGTTGGCGGCGACGCTCACGGCGCATGGCGCCGAGGTCGGCCTGGCCTCGTACGCCGCCATGGTCGACTGGTTCGACGCGGCGCTGGGCGAGCGCGACGCGGCCGAGCGACGCGCCCTGCTCGCCGGTGTGCGGACGTTGATCGACGTGCTCGAGGGGGCCGCCGACGCGGACGCCGGCGCCGTCGAGACGACCTGACGGCGACGTCAGGGTTCGCTGGCGCCGCGGGGTGGGTGCGCTCTAGCGTGCCGGCACGCCCGGGCCGCACGCTCGGCGCGCACGACCAGGCGCCACGGGCGCGACGACGCACGCCGAGCGGCGTGGACTGAACGGGGGCAGCGTGGGCAGCGACGTGTTCCGCTATGACGGCAAGCGCGTGTTGGTGGTCGGGGGCGCCACCGGGATGGGCGCGGCGACGGCACAGCTCGTCGCCGACCTCGGCGCCGAGGTCATCGTCCTCGACGTGGCCGACGTGACATACCCCGTGGCGGCGAGCGCCAAGGTGGACCTGCGCGACCAGGCGAGCGTCGACACCGCCGTCGACGGCATCGACGGTCGCATCGACGTGGTGATGGCGTGCGCCGGCGTCGCCGACGGCACCGAGGGTCTGATGCGCATCAACTTCATCGCCCAGCGCCACCTGATCGACCGCCTGATCGAGCGCGGCTCGCTCGGGCGCGGCGGGTCGGTGGTCTTCATCTCGTCGGCGGCCGGCATCGGCTGGCAGCCCGAGCTGCCGACGCTGCTCGACTTCCTGTCGAACCGGACCTGGGACGAGGCGGTGGCGTGGCCGGACTCGATGCCCGGCTATGAGCACTACATGTTCTCGAAGCAGGTCATCAACGCCTACGTGGCCGCCGAGGCCATGGGCATGCTCACCCAGGGCATCCGCCTCAACGCCATCCTCCCGGGCCCGACCGACACGCCGCTGTCGCGGGCCAACGACCTGTGGCTCGAGTTCGGCGTCGACTACCGCGCCGCCACCGGTCGGCCGACGCTGGTGCCCGAGCAGATGGCGGGCGCCATGGCGTTCCTCGGCAGCGACGCCGCCTCCGGTGTGTCGGGCGTGACCCTGGTGGTCGACGACGCCCAGGTGGCATCGTCGATCTCGGGCGCCTTCCCCGACGAGCTCGTCAACGCGCTGCTCGGCCAGTCCTGACGCGCCACGCCGCGGCGGTCAGATCGTGACCGACTCGCCGTGGGTCGGCAGGTGCGGGGACCAGCCGAGCTCGTCGCGCACCAGCCGGCGCATGGCGTCGGCGGCGCTCGGCTCGCCGTGCACGATGTGCACCCGCTCGGGCGGTCGGGCGGCGGTGCGCAACCAGGCGATCAGCTCGTCGGCGTCGGCGTGGGCCGAGAGGCTGTCGATGTGGTGCACCTCGGCGCGCACGTCCACGTAGCTGCCGTAGATCTTGAGCCGGCGAGCCCCGGCGAGCAGCGCCTCACCCCGGGTGCCGGCGGCCTGGAAGCCGGTGACGACGATCGAGCTGCGGCGGTCCGGGGCGACTCGCATCAGGTGGTGCAGCACGCGCCCACCGCTCATCATCCCGCTCGCCGAGAGCACGATCATCGGCCCGCCGAGCGGCGTGAGCAGCTTGGACTCCTCGACGCTGCGGACGAACGTGACGCCGTCGCAGAGGGCGGCGCAGGCGGCCGGGTCGAGGCGGTGCGCCTCCGGGTGCGGCAGGAACAGCTCGGTGGCGCTGATCGCCATCGGGCTGTTGAGGTAGGTCGGCACCTCGGGGATGCGGCCGTCGGCGCGCAGGCGGCTCAACAGGTACAGGATCGTCTGGGCGCGCCCGACGGCGAACGTCGGGATCAGCACGGTGCCGCCGCGCTCGAGCGTGCGGCCGATGATCGACGCCAGCTCGCCGGCGGGATCGGTGGCGGGGTGGGTCCGGTTGCCGTAGGTGGACTCGACGACGACGTGGTCAGCCGTCTGCAGCGGCGCCGGTGGCCGCATCACCGGGTCGATCGGCCGGCCCACGTCACCGCTGAAGGTCACGGAGCGCTCGCCGTCGTCGAGGCGCACGCTGGCGGCGCCGATGATGTGGCCGACCGGCGAGAAGCGCGCCGTGAGGCCGGGCACGACCTCGTGGTCGGTGTCGAACGCCACCGGGGTCAGGGCACGCAACGCCACCTCGGCGTCGTCCGACGTGTAGAGGGGCAGGGCGGGGGCGTGGCGGGTGGACCGGTGCTTGTTGGCGAACCGGGCGTCCTCTTCCTGGAGGTGCGCCGAGTCGGGGAGCAGGACGGCGGCGAGGTCGGCGGTGCCGCGCGTGCAGACGATGGGGCCGGCGAAGCCGTCGCGCACCAGCGCCGGCAGGTAGCCCGAGTGGTCGATGTGGGCGTGCGTCAGCACCACGGCGTCGATGGAGGCCGGGTCGACGGGGAACGGATCCCAGTTGCGGCGGCGCAGCCGCTTCAGACCCTGGAACAGGCCGCAGTCGACGAGGACGCGGTGCGCGCCGGTGTCCACGACGAAGCGCGACCCGGTCACGGTGTCGGTGGCACCCCAGAACGTCAGCTCCATGCGCCGAACCCTACGCACTGCGCCGGGTGCCGGATCGCACGCCGGGCGCGGCGACGCCACGATCTCGTGGTGCCTGGCCGGGCATGTGCGGGTGGACACCACAGGAACGCCGGAGGCGGCGCGTAGGGTGAGCCGATGGCGCTCGATCTCGACGACCTCGGCGCGGCGGTGGAGACCTTCCTCGTCGAACGCCACCTCGCCACGCTCACCCTGGTGCGGCCCGACGGGACGCCGCACGTCACCCCTGTCGGCTTCAGCTACGACGCCGAGGCCCGGCTGGCGCGCATCATCACCTGGGCCGGGTCGCGCAAGGCGCGCCTGGCCGCGAGTGCGCCCGCCGGGGTGGCGGCGGCGGTGACCCAGGTCGACGGCGGCCGGTGGCTGACCGTCGAGGGCGTCGCCACCTGCACCGACGATCCCGAGCGCGTGGCGGCGGCCGTCGCCGGCTACACCGCCCGGTACCGCGAGCCCAAGGCACGAGACGACCGTGTCGCCATCGAGCTGGCGGTGACCCGCATCATGGGGCGGGCGTGACCGACGGCGCCGCCGCACCCGACGAGGCGACCGCACCCGTCGCCGTGCGCATCGGCGCACCCGACGAGGTGCCGACCGGGGCGCCGACGCTGCCCTCGCCGCGGCCGCTGACCGCTCCGGCGAGCTTCCACGTGCTGGCCAAGCCGACCGGACCGATCTGCAACCTCGACTGCACCTACTGCTTCTTCTTGTCGAAGGAGGCGCTGTATCCGGGCGACCGGTTCCGCATGCGCGACGACGTGCTCGAGACGTATCTCCGCCAGCTGCTCGAGAGCCAGGCCGGCCCCGAGGTGACGGTCGCCTGGCAGGGCGGCGAACCGACGTTGATGGGCGTCGAGTTCTTCCGGCGGGTGGTGGCGCTGGTCGACGAGCTGCGCCGGCCGGGCCAGGTCGTGCACCACACGATCCAGACCAACGCCACCTTGCTGACCGACGAGTGGTGCGCCCTGCTGGCCGAGCACCGGTTCCTCGTCGGCGTCAGCATCGACGGCCCGCCCGCCATGCACGACGCCTACCGGGTCGACAAGCGCGGCGGCCCGACGTTCGCCAAGGTCCGCCAGGGCTACGACCTGCTGGTGGCCCACGGCGTCGACGTGAACGTGCTCACCACGGTGCACGCCGCCAACCAGGACCACCCGCTCGAGGTGTACCGGTTCCTGCGCGACGACCTCGGCGCCCGTTACCTGCAGCTCATCCCCATCGTCGAGCGCGACAACGACACCGGCTTCCAGGAGGGCGACACCGTCACCGAGCGCTCGGTCGACCCCGACGCCTGGGGTCGCTTCCTGGTGGCGATCTTCGACGAGTGGGTGCGCCGCGACGTCGGCACGGTGTTCGTCAACCACTTCGACGCCGCCCTGGCCTCGTGGGTGGGTGCACCGCCGGCGGTGTGCATCTTCGGTGAGACCTGCGGCGACGCCGTGGCGCTCGAGCACAACGGCGACGTGTACAGCTGCGACCACTTCGTCGAGCCGGCCCACCTGCTCGGCAACGTGACGCAGACGCACCTGGTGGAGCTGCTGGCGTCGCCGCAGCAGCGGGCCTTCGGCGACGCCAAGCGCGACACCCTGCCCGCCTACTGCCGCAGCTGCGAGGTCCGCTTCGCCTGCCACGGCGAGTGCCCGAAGAACCGGTTCACCCGCACGCCCGACGGCGAGGACGGTCTGAACTACCTGTGCGCCGGCTACAAGGCGTTCTTCGGCCACATCGACGGCTGCATGCACCTCATGGCCGACGCGCTGCGCGCCGGCCGGTACGCCGACGAGGTGATGGCCGTCCTGGCGAAGGCCGGGCGCAACGACCCGTGCCCCTGCGGCAGCGGTCGCAAGGCCAAGCACTGCCACCAGCGCTGAGGCCGTCCGCGCCCAGCGAGCAGCCCGGCGTCGCTAAGGTGCTACGGCCCTGATACAGAAGTGCTCGGGGTGTATCACCTCGTCACGCGGAAGGGAACGCTCGTGCGCAGGACCACTCACGCAGCCCTGGCGGCGGTCGCCGTCGCCGCCGTGGCCACGTCGGGATGCGGCGGCGACGCCGGTGCGCCGGCCGCCTCGTCGGCGGGCACGGTCGCCCCGAACGGGCAGACCGCCACCGTCCAGGCCATCGACAACTCGTTCTCGCCCAAGGAGCTGACCGTCTCGGCCGGCACCGAGGTCGTGTGGGAGAACCGCGGCCGCAACGAGCACAACATCATCCCGGAGAACGAGGACGACCCGTGGCGGGTCGACACCGCCGACTTCCAGCCTGGGGAGACGGCGACGTGGGTCTTCACGCAGCCGGGCACGTACCGCTACTACTGCTCGATCCATGGCACGATCAACGCCGGCATGCCGGGCGTGATCATCGTCCAGTGAGCCCGCACACGGAGCCGGCCCATCCCGGGTCGGAGGGGGGAACCACCATGCAGCACCGTTGGAGTCGACGCCTCGTCGTCGCGCTGATCGCCGTGGGCAGCGTCGCCGCCGCCTCGTGCTCGAGCAGCTCGAACGACGCGTCCAACACGGGATCGAGCGTCGGCACGGGCACCGCCGAGCCCGCGTGCAGCCGGCCTGACGGCACCACGATCGCCGTGCCGGCCGACTGCGGGACCATCCAGGCCGCCGTCGACGTGGCCCAGCCCGGCGACCTGATCCTGATCTCGCCCGGCGTGTACCACGAGGCCGTCGACGTGACGACCGACGACCTCGTCATCCGGGGCCTCGACCGCAACGGCGTCATCCTCGACGGCGAGTTCGAGCTCGAGAACGGCATCCGCATCATCGACGCCGACGGCGTGGCCGTCGAGAACATGACGGCGCAGAACTACACCCGCAACGGGTTCTTCTGGACGACGAACATCAACGGGTACCGGGGCTCGTACCTGACGGCACTGCGCAACGGCGACTACGGCATCTACGCCTTCGGCGCCCGCAACGGCGTGTTCGAGCACTCCTACGGCGCCGGCAGCCCCGACGCCGGCTTCTACATCGGCCAGTGCTACCCCTGCAACGCCGTGATGGACGACGTGGTGTCGGAGTACAACGGCCTCGGCTACTCGGGGACGAACTCGGGCGGCGACCTCTACATCGTGAACTCGGTGTTCCGGTACAACCGCGCCGGCATCGTGCCGAACTCGGGCAGCTACGAGGGCTGCGCCCCCGAGCGGGAGTCGACGCTCGTCGGCAACCAGGTGTACTCGAACAACAACGACACGTCCCCGGCGATCGGCGCCGCCATCACGGCGCAGGAGAACGGCATCATCATCCCCGGCGGCGTCGACAACCTGGTCGAGCGCAACCGCGTCGTCGACCACAACATCGCCGGGATCAACCTCGTGCCGTTCCCCGAGTCGAAGCCGATCAACGGCATCCCGAACCCGCCCGACGACGACTGCCTCGCCGACGCCATCCCGGCCTCGCCCGAGGAGCAGGCCGACCTGCCCGAGGAGCTCTTCTGGCCCGCCACCGGCAACGTCGTGAAGGGCAACGCCATCAGCGACAGCGGCACCGCCGACATCATCATGGCGGCCATCGCCGACGAGTCGAACGAGTTCTGCGACAACGAGTTCACCTCGTCGATCCCGGCCGACATCGAGACCGTGGCGCCCTGCGGCGGTCCGGTCGGTTCGTTCGGCCTGGAGGGCGCGGCGCTGATGCTGGACCTCACCGGCCAGGACCGCGCCGAGTCGGTGCCCTACGACCAGGCGGTGTGGCCGCTGCCCGGCGCCCTCGAGAACATGCCCGACGCCGCCACGGCCCCGGCCACGCCCGCGCCGCACAGCCCGCCCACGTACCCCGACGTGGCCGCCATCGCCCTGCCGCCCATGCCCGATCTCAGTCGTGGCCCCAAGGGCCTCGACGGCGTGACCGGCACGTCGGGTCGCACCGGCGGCACCACCCCGGGCACGACCGCCGGATGACCGCCGACGCCGGGGTCTCGGCGCCCGCCGAGGCCCCGCCGTCAGCATCGTCTCCGACGTCGTCGACGCCGCGGCGCGCACGCGGTGCGGCGGCGGCCGCCGGCGTGGTGCTCGTCGGCCTCGTCGTGTTGAGCGCCATCGGGCTGCGCATCGCCGACGACGGTGCGGTCGCCGCCGCCCTGCCGCCGGCGACACCCCACATTGGGCGCTTCGTCGTGGAGTGCGCCTACAGCCACTCGGGGCCCAACGATCCGATCGTGCATCCGGGCCACACCGGCATGTCGCACCTGCACGACTTCTTCGGCAACGTGTCGACCGACGCCACCTCGACGGCCGAGAGCCTCGCCGCCGCCGACACCACGTGCTTCATCGCCCAGGACAAGGCCTCCTACTGGGCACCGGCGCTCTACGACGGCGACGAACGCATCGTGCCGACCTCCTCCGACGCCTACTACCGGGCGGCGCCGGGCGTCGACCCGACGGCGGTCGAGCCGTTCCCGTTCGGGCTCAAGGCCATCGCCGGCGACGCCACCTCCGCCGAGACGCCGCCGCTGCACGTCGTCGGCTGGGCCTGCGGGCGCAACCGGAACTTCTCGACCGAGGTGCCGACCTGCACGCCGCAGAAGCCGCTGACCATGCACGTGTTCTTCCCCGACTGCTGGGACGGCACCAGCATCGACAGCGTCGACCACAAGCAGCACCTGGCCTACTCGACGGCGGGCACCTGCGGTCGCACCCATCCGGTGCACGTCCCGCAGCTCGAGTTCGCCGTGCAGTGGCCGTTCTGGGGTGATCCGGCCAACCTGCGCCTGGCGTCGGGGCCGCTCACGACCGCCCACGCCGACTTCTTCAACGCCTGGGACCCGGAGCGCCTCGCCGTCGAGGTCGAGCACTGCATCGGGCTCGACGCCGTGTGCGGCGTGCCCAGCTTCTGATCAGGCCGGCACCGGCGCCCGGTTGGCGAAGGCGTCGTCGCGGTCCCGGCTGCGGTCGGTGTCGTCGAGGCGGCGTCGCCCCTTGAGCAGGTAGTCGCCGGCGTAGGCGGGCAGCAGCTCGCCGTCGGGGTCGAGCATCCACGTCGGCGCCATGCGCCGGGGGACCGTCACCACCCCGGGGTCGTCGTAGGTGCGCGCCACGACGTCCCACACCGGCGACGTCACGCCGTGGTTGCGCATCGGGGAGCCGAAGTGGTGGTGGAAGTGGCTGCGGCGCAGCCACCGGCCGTAGGCGTTGCGGGGCGGGTGGGTGTGCGCCCGGCGGTGCAGCACCTCGTAGGTGGCGTACATCGCCAGCATGCCGGTGGTGTAGGCGACGGCGGTGCGGCGGCCGCGCAGGGCCCATGCGGCCGGCAGCACGACGGCGGTGGTGGTCGCCGCCGACAGCAGCTTCTTCGACGTCGGGCTGAAGTACGTGACGTCGGCGTGGTGCGAGAGGTGCTCGCGCGAGGCCAGGCCCTTGCCGCGCATCTCGTGCATGGCGAAGCGGTGCAGGCCGTACTCGGCGGCGGACCAGCTCAACGCGCCGGCGACGGTGGCGAGGATCGTGCCCATGGGGAGCTCCTTCAGGACTTCGGGGGGCGGAGGACGTCGACGAGGAAGCCGACGGCGTCCGTGGAACGAGGGATGTCGGCGACGCCGTCGAGGCGGATGCCGACGACCAGCAGGGGGAGCGCCGTGCCGATCACGCCGGCGGCGATCGCGGCGGCGTCGAGGTCGGTGCGCAGGGTGCCGGCGGCCTGGCCTCGGGCGACGGCGGCGACGAGCCGCTGCTCGAGCTCGGTCAGCGCCTCGAGGTCGCGCAGCGCCTCGGTCTGCTCGGCATCGATGTTGGCGAGCACCCGGCGGGCCAGCGGATGGGTGCGGCTGGCTCCGAGCAGCACCCCCACGGCGGCGACGAGGTCTTCCGGCGCCGGCGCCGGGAGGTCGAGCGCCGGGTGGGCCTCGGCGAGCATGGCGCTGAGGTCGGCGTCGACGGCGGCGCGGAACAGCGCCTCCTTGCGCCCGAAGTGCTGGTACACGGCGCCGTGCGACAGGCCCGCCTGCCGGGCGATCTCGGGGACCGATCCGCCGTCGAGCCCGGTGGCGGCGAAGTGCTCGATCGCCGACGCCAGGATGCGGCGCCGGGTGCGCTCGCCCTTGGAGGGGGCTCGGGTGGCGCTGCTGGACTGCATCGCATCAAAACTAACAGATACCGAGATATCTGTCAGATACCCAAGATGTTCTTGTGGTGCACACCCGCGCATGCCCGGCTGTGCACCACACGAATCGTGGACGAGTCAGTGGGGGATCGGGAACGGGCGACCTCGGCGGCGGCCGGGGGGTAGGGTCCTCGCCGCCCCGTTGCGTCTCGACCGGCGTCGCCAGCGGTGGCCCGGTCTGTCGAGGAGGTGCAGGTGTCCGATCGCTCGGAGTACACGCGGATGCAGCGGTTCTGGTCGTGGTTGGCCGTGGAGGCCGGCAAGCGCGCCGGCCTGGTGGCGCTGATCGCGCTGTTGGTGACGCTGGTCCTCGGCTACGGCGTGACCAAGCTCCAGTTCGCCACCGGGCAGGACAGCTACCTCAACACCGACGACCAGGTCTACGTCGACAACGTCGAGTACCAGGACCTGTTCGGCGGTCAGGCGATGCTCGTGCTGTTCACCCTCGACGACGGCGTCACGATCACCGACTTCATGAACGAGGCGAACCAGCAGGAGCTGGCGCGCGTCAAGGAGGAGCTCAAGGCCAACGACGCCGTCATCGAGGCGGTCATCACGCCGACCGACATCCTCGACTGGAGCGACGCGCTGATCCAGAGCCCCGACGGCAACCCGATCAACAGCATCGCCGGCGGCGCCCTGCTGGCCGCCACCCAGGCCGACCCGAACCCCGACGGCCAGGCGGCACGCACCGCCGACTCGGTCACGACGCTCGAGCGACTCAACGCCATCCCCATCGAGGAGCGCACCCTCGCCAACCCGGCGTGGATCGACTTCCTCCTCTACGACAACAGCGGCGAGATCCGCCTGGCGCAGCAGTCGTTCTTCACCGACGACCGCCACGTCCAGATGCTGGTGCGCCTGCCGGGCAACGCCTCGATCGAGCGCGAGGGCGAGGGTGCGGCGCTGGTGGCCGACACCATCGACAACGCCCAGTTCGAGGGCGCCACGGTCACGGTGACCGGCGCTCCCGTGCTGCTCAAGGAGATCAACGACTACCTCGTCGGCGGGTTCCTGCAGCTCGGCGCCATCGCCGTGGTGATCATGGCGATCATCCTGATCGTGCTGTTCAACGTCCGGTGGCGCCTGCTGTCGCTCGTCGTGGTGCTCTTCGGCGTCACCTGGGCGTTCGGGCTGGCCGGCTACCTGGGCATCCCGCTGTCGCTGGTCACGATCGCCGGACTGCCGATCATGCTCGGCATCGGCATCGACTACGCCATCCAGATGCACGCGCGCGTCGAGGAGGAGGTGCTGATCGACCGCGATCCGCACCCGATCCAGGCGACGGCGCGCAGCCTCGGCCCGGCGCTGCTGGTCGTCACCTTCGACGCCATCTTCGCCTTCCTGGCGCTGCGGTTCGCCAAGGTGCCGATGATCCGCGACTTCGGCCTGCTGCTCGCCGTCGGCATCGCCGTCATCTGCCTGGCCAGCATCATCTTGCCGCTGGCCTCGCTCGGCATCCGTGAGTACCGGTCGCCGACGACGGGCAAGGACTACCGCGACGGCTTCCTGGCCCAGCTCACCGTGAAGATGGGACGGCTGCCGATCTGGCTGGCGCCGATCTTCGCCGTGGCCAGCTTCGCCGTGTTCTTCGGCGGCGTGGTCGTCGAGGACCACATCGAGCTGCAGAGCGACCCGGTGCAGTGGGTCAACCAATCGGGCGAGGGCATCACCGACTACCGCTACGTCGAGTCCGAGACCGGTTCGGGCTCCGAGCTCGCCGTCTTCGTGCGCAGCGACGACGTCTTCTCGCAGGAGACGATCGACTTCGTCGACACCTTCGCCACCGAGCAGATCGAGGCGCACCCGCAGGAGCTGCTGACGGCCTCGAGCCTGCCCACGACCGTGCTGTACCTGCTCGACGTGCCGGGCGGCAGCTTCGTCCAGCCCCGCGCCGAGGACGTGCGCGCCGCCTACGAGGCAGCACCCTCCGACATCCAGGTCTCGACGGTGAACCCGGAGGCGGGCGCGCTGAACCTGGTCTTCCGCTACGGCGCCGGCACCCTCGAGGACCGCGCCGTCGTCGTCGACCAGATCGAGCAGAGCGTGTCGCCGCCCGACGGCGTCGAGGCCACGCCGTCGGGGCTCGCCGTCGTCGGCGTCGGGCTGCTGGAGAACCTGGTGTCGAACCGGGCACAGCTGACCTACCTCGCCATCGCCTTCGTCGGCATCTTCCTGGCCATCCGCCTGCGCAGCATCACCCGGTCGTTGCTGTCGCTCGTGCCCGTCGTCATCGCCGTCGGCGCCACGTCCCTGGTGGCCTGGGCCCTCGGCCTGAAGCTGTCGCCGATGACGGCCGTCGGCGGTCCGCTCGTCGTCGCCGCCTGCACCGAGTTCACCTCGCTGATGCTGTTGCGCTTCGTCGAGGAGCGCGGGCGTGGTCTCGAACCCGCCGAGGCGTCGGACGTGACCGCGGCGCGCACCGGCCGGGCGTTCATCGTGTCGGCGTGCACCACGATGGCGGGCGTGGCGGTCATCGCCACCTCGTCGCTGCCGCTGCTGCGCGACTTCGGCCTCGTCGTGGCAATGAACGTGGCCGTGGCGCTGCTGTCGGCCCTCGTCGTGCTCCCGCCGCTGCTGGTGTGGGCCGATCAGCGGGGCTGGGTCTCCAAGCGGATGATCCCCGACGACGTGCTGCGCGCCACCACCCCCAAGCTCAAGCAGCGCTGAGCGGATCGGCGCCGGGCCGTCGGCCCGCTCAGCCGTGCTGCCAGAAGCGCGACTGGATCGTGCGCCGACCGGCCAGTGCCACGGCATCGAGCGCAGCCAGGTCGTCTGTGCCGAGCGACCATCCGAGCGCCCCGGCGTTCTGCGCGGCCTGCGTGGCGTTCTTGGCGCCGGGGATCGGCACCGTCCCCTTGTCGATCAGCCACCGAAGCGCCACCTGTGCGGGCGTGCGGTCGTGCGCCTCGCCGATGCGTCGGGTGACGGCCACGACCTCGTCGACGATCGCCATGGGGTGCTTGGAGAAGTCGCGCCGGCCGGGTGGCGGGTTGTCGGCGGAGTACTTGCCGGTGAGGCGGCCCTGGCCGATCGGCGAGTACGCCAGCACGACGACGCCGAGCTCGGCACAGGTCGCCAGCAGGCCGCTGGTCTCGGGGGCGCGGCGCAACAGCGACATCTCGACCTGGTTCGACGCCAGGCGCAGGCCGCGCGCCCGCAGCGCGGCGTCGATCTTGCGGGTCTCGCCTACGGAGTAGTTCGACACGCCCACCGCCCGCACGAGGCCGTCGGCGTGGGCGGCGGCCAGGGCGTCGGCGATGGCGTCGTGACCGCGCAGGCTGATCGGCCCGTGGATCTGGTACAGGTCGATGGCCTCCACGCCGAGCCGGTCGAGCGACGCCCGCGCCGAGTCGAGCAGTGCGCTCGTGACCGAGACGCGCCACGGGAAGGGCATGAACTTCGAGGCGACGACGGTGCGGGCCGCCCGCTGCGGATCGTCGGCCAGCAGCCGGCCGATGATGCGCTCGCTCTCGCCGCTGCCGTACACCTCGGCGGTGTCGAGCAGCGTGACGCCGGCGTCGATGCTGGCGGCGTAGGCGTCGCGGATCGACGCCTCGGTGAGCGCGGCGTCGTAGCCGCCCATGCCCCAGGTCGAGCGGTCGCCCCAGGCCCACGTGCCCACGCCCATGGTCGGGATCGCCACATCGCTGCCGGCCAGCGTCCGTTCGTCGTCCATCTCGTCCCCCTCGTCGTCCGGAGTACCGGGTGCCGCCCGCCACCCGGTACCCGGCACCCGGCACCCGGCACCCAACCGGATGCGCAGCCTACGAGCCGTCGACGCGTCGTGAGGGACGCTGCGGGCGGCGCCCGGATCAGCGCTGATCGCCGGCCAGGCGAGAGAAGATGAGGCCGCCCTTGGTGCCGGTGGCGAGGTTCACGTCGAGGCGACCGGCCTCGTGGTAGCCGCAGGCGATGGCCACGGCCATCGATGCGGGGTTCTCGGCCCGGATCTCGAGGATGATCACGCCGAGGTCCAGCTCGGCCAAGGCCCAGTCGGTCAGCAGCCGCAGCGCCCGACGCGCCACCTGATGGCCGCGTGCGGCCGGCGCCACCCAGTACCCGCTGTTGCCGGCGGCGCCGACGACCGCCACGTTGATGGCCCCGAGCAGGCGGGTGTCGTCGTCGGCGGCGACGATGGCGAACGCCGCCTTGGCGCCCGATGCCCACTCCCGTGAGGTGCGCTCCAGGTAGGCCCGGCCGTCGGCCACGGTGTAGGGCACGGGGATCGGGATGAACCGGGCGATCGCCGGGTCCTGGCAGGCCGCGACGAGCTGGTCCAGGTCGTCGTCCCGCCACGGCCGCAAGGTGACGACGCCGTCGGTGAGCGCCGGGGTCGGCGGGTGCAACGTCACGGTGCGGCCGACACGATCTGGTCGCCCAGCCACAGGTCGGCGGCGGTCCGCGACGTGTCGAAGGCGACGTGGATGCCGTCCGGGCGAAGCGTCTCGTCCAGCCCGCTGTCGACGAGCCACTCGGCATAGGGCAGCACGGTGACGTCATCGGGTCGCGCCGCCGCCACCTGGCGCAGGACGGCGTTGTAGCGGTCGGCGCGCGCCGGATCGGTCGCCGGTGCGGTGTCACCACCGGGCCCGGCCCCGACGCCCGTGCGCTGGGGCGGCAGCGTGAGCCACACGACGTGTGCGCCCTCGCCGGAGAGAAGGTCGATCACCGCGCCCATCTCCGCGGCCAGCGCGGCGTCGAAGGTCGGGTCGCCGGGTGCCCGCCATACCGACTCCCCGGCGAACTGGTGGTCGAGGATGTCCCACGGTCCCGTCTGCACGACGGCGAGATCGGGCCGATGGGCCCGCAGCATCTCGCCCCACGAGGTGGGCCAGTCGTCGCAGACCGGGTTGTTGGGTCCGACGCCGATGTGATCCCGGCGCAGGCCACCGCGCAGGATCGAGCACCCCAGGTCGACCCGACCGTCGACGGGGACGCCCCGCCCCGTGTCGAGGAGCCATCCGGCGAGCCCGAACGCACTCATCAGCGCCGTCGAGTCCCCGAACAGGGCCACGCGGGGCGGCGGTGCAGCGGTGGTCGTCGTCGCCGGCACCGTCGTGCCGGTCGTCCCCGCGGGTGGCGCGCTCGTGCCCATCGCCGTCGCCGCGCTCGTGCCCGTCCCGGAGGCGCCGTCGTCGGCCTGCGGTGCTCCGCAGGCTCCGACGAGCAGCCCGACGGTCACGAGTCCGGCGGTCACGAGTCCGGCGGTGCCACGGCGGCCGGCGACGCCGCTCGGGTGCAGGTCTCGGCGCGGGTGGCGGGCTGCCACCGCGTCAGGCCCCGGCGCGGGTCACGGGTGGCGACGCCTCGGGGTCGGTCATCTGGAACCCGACGTAGAGCAGATCGACCAGGTCCTCCACCACGACGGACATCGGCACGTCCGGGTGGGCGAGCCACCAGTCGGCGGCGGCGCTGACGAACCCGACGACGGCCTGGCCGTACAGCGGCGCCGGACGGGTGGGCAGGCCCGACAGCTCGAACCGCTGGGCGATGAGGCGGGTGGCGGTCTCGCCCAGGCGGACCAGGAAGTCGGGCTGGTCGTCGTCGGTGGTCGTCAGCGCCATCCGGGCCCGGCGCATCATGAAGTGGTACACGGGCTCGTTGGCCCGGATGCGCACCAGGACGACCTCGATGACGGCGCGCAGCACGTCGCGCACGCCGAGCTCGGCGTCGAACCGCCGCACGATGTCGGACTGCAGCTGGGCGACGAAGTGGTCGACGACGGCGGCGTAGAGCCCGTTCTTCGACCCGAAGGTGCGGTAGAGCGTGGGCTTGGTGACGCCGGCGGCCACCGCGATCTGCTCCATGGAGGCGCCGGGCCCGACGGCACGGATCTGCTCCAAGGCGACGGCGAGCAGGGCCTCCCGCCGCTCATCGTGCTGGGGCGCCTCCGGGGCCGTCGTCGAGCTCACGGGCGAGAGCGTAGGTCGCTGCGCCGGACCGTTCCGGATCGGCGACGCCGTCGGGCCAGCCGCTACGGTCGGGCGATGGCCGACATCAGCGTGTCCCGAGAGGTCCGTGCCGAGCCCGATCTGGTCTGGACGTTCGTCAGCGACGTCACCCGGATGGGGGAGTGGTCGCCAGAGACCACCGGGTGCCGGTGGGTCGGCGGCGCCAGCGGTGCAGCGGTCGGGGCGAAGTTCCGCGGCGCCAACCGCAACGGCTGGCACCGCTGGTCGACCACGAACACCGTCGTCGCCTGCGAGCCGGGCCGCAGCTTCGCCTTCGAGACCGTCGTCGGCCCGGTGAAGGTGGCTCGCTGGGGCTACGAGATCGAGCCCACGGAGACGGGGTGCACGATCACCGAGACCTGGCACGACCAGCGAGGCGGGCTGGCGAAGGCGCTGGGTGGGCCCACCTCCGGCGTGTCCGACCGCCTGGCCCACAACCGCGCGTCGATGGAGACGACGCTCGAACGCCTGGCGGCCGCCGCCGAGGCGGCAACTGCGTCGGACTGAGCGCCCGGTGCACGGCCCCGCCGCGCCCGCCGGATCGGCCGCCGGTGCGACAATGGTCGGCTTCGACCCAGGGGGACCGTGGCCACCGAACCCGACGAGGACAGGCGATCCGGCGGAACGAACCGTCGCCAGCGGGTGTGGCGCGTGCTTCGTCGACCGGCGGAGCTGTTGGCGCTGTGCGGCCTGGCCGTCACCCAGCCGATGCTCGACACCTTCGGCGCCGCGCCAGAGACGTTCACCGCCGCCGACGCCTCGGCGGCCGACATCGTCGTGTTCGCCCTGGTGCTCGCCCTGGGCCCGGCGCTGGCCCTGTGGGCGCTGGAGCTGCTGGTCGGCCTGATCAGCGCGCCAGCGGCCCGTTGGCTGCACCGGGGACTGCTCGGTGCCCTGCTGGCGGCGACCGTCGCCATCGCCCTGCACCGGTCCGACGCCCTGGCGCCGGCCGTGGGCCTCGCCATCGGTGTCGCTGCCGGCGTCGGCCTGGCGTGGATCTACCGGTACGGCGCGGTGCGCCAGTGGCTGGCCGTGCTGGCGGTGACGCCGGTGCTGTTCGTCGCCGTGTTCCTCACGGCCTCTCCGGCAGCCGACCTGATGGCGTCGGTCGAACCGGTGGCGGCGGTGGTGCCGCCACCGACCGGCGCCGAGCGCTCCGCCGTGCTGGTCGTGTTCGACGAGTTCCCGCTCGAGGTGCTGCTCGACGCGTCCGGCAGCATCGACGCCGATCTGTACCCGAACCTGGCGGCGCTCGCCGCCGACGGCACGTGGTTCCGCAACGCCACGAGCGTGGCCACCGTCACCTCGGTGGCGGTGCCCGCCATGCTGACCGGTCGCTACCCGCCCGACGACCCGCGCACGCCGGTGGCCACCGACTACCCGGAGAACCTGTTCACCCTGCTCGGCGACACCTA
>JAGQTE010000021.1 GCA_020439175.1 Acidimicrobiales bacterium
AGCTCGCCGACATCGGCGTCACCCGCGTCGTCATCCCACCGCCGTCGTTCTCGCCGGACGAGCTCCCCGACGCCTGCGCCGCCTTCGGACGCGACGTCATCGCCAAGGTCAACGCCTGAGCGGCTAGAGGACCGACCCGCCCTCGCCGGATCCGACCGGCGGCGTGCAGTTGGTGAAGCGCAACGTCTCGTCGTCGGGCTTGGTGATCTCGCCCATGCCACCGGCGTCGCTCCAGGCCTCGAACGCCGTCTCGAGCTCGGCCATGTCGCCGGTGGAGTCCATCTGGAAGTCCACCCGCAGGCACGAGGTCCCCTCGGCCTCGTTCTGGTAGCGGACGAACCAGTCGCCGCCCCAGCCGCTCGACGCCTCGACCGCCGCCTCGCGCCCGAGCTTGGCTTCGAGCATGTTGCGCAACATGAGCTCGCCGAGCACGCCGTCGTCGATCACCTCGGCACCGTCGGTCGGCGGAGGCGGCACATCGATGCGATCCTCGAAGGACAGGTACTTGTCGGGGTGCAGGACCTTCTCGGAGGTGTCCGGCGGGTCGGCGAACAGGCTTCGGATGACGCCGTCACCGCCGTAGTAGCGGATGGTCTCCTCGATCAGGTACTCGCCGTAGACGTACGGCGCCTCCATCATGTCGGCGGCGATGGCGCCGTAGTCACTGGGGTCCTGCTCCGACAGGTCCGGCAGGTTGAGGTTGCCCGGGCTCTCGTTCTCGGGGTTGAACTGGTCCCGGTAGAAGCGCTCGACACGACGGGCACTGCCCTCGACCAGCGCCCGGAACCCGAAGGCGATCTCGTCCTTGCGCTCGACGTACTCGGGGCGGTCGAGGTCGAAGTGCTGATCGTCGAGGGCGTGCGTCAGCTCGTGCACGAGGATCTGACGAGCGTCCTCGTCCAGCTCGAGGTTGCGGATCGTGAGCACCTTGGTCTTCGCGTCGTACCAGCCGGCGATGCGGGCGCCGAGCTGGGCGCGCATGTCGGCGACGGGATCGACACCCGGCGGCAGCAGGCCGAGCTGGCTGAGCTGCTCGGCCTGCGCCCGCAGCTCCTCGTCGCTGACCTGCGCCTGCAGCGCGTCGTTGAACGCCTGAGGATCGAGCAGGGCGACCTCGGGCTCCTGGATGAACGGCAGCCCGCGCACGTCCTCGACGAAGGCCATCAGCTCGGCCATGGCGGCGTCGAGCTCGGCCTGGGTGATCGGGTCACCCGACGGCAGCGTCGTCGTGGTCGTCTGACCGGGGGCGGTCGTCGTCGACTCCTCGGGTACCGACGACGTGGTGGACGACTCGACCGTCGTCGACGACGTCGACGGGTCGGCGGTCTCGACGGCCGCATCGCCGGTACGCAGCAGCAGGGCGGCGGCGATCAACCCGACGGCGATGATGGCGGCCACGCCGAGGAGCACGCCGCGGCCCGGACCGCCGGTCGGCGGTGGCGTCGGCGGGGCGGGCGGCGGGCTCGGCGGGCCGATCGGGTCGCCGAGTGACGGGGGGCGATCTGGCAGCAGCGGCGCCCCGGGCGCGGCCGCGGTCGTCGAGATCGGTGGTGCGTCGGGGTAGGTCGCGTCGGGGCTCATCGCCGGTCCCCGATCATCCCGTCGCTCCGGCACGGGCGGCGCACGACCGGATCGACACCGTGCTCGGATCGACCACGGTCACCGTGGCGTCCGCGGGCGTGCCCGCCGCCCACTCGTCGAGTGCGGTGCGCAGCTCGTCGCCGTCGTCGGGGGTGTCCATGACCCAGGTCGCGGCCATGCAGGCCTTGCCGTCGGCGCTGCGCCACGCCACGAAGCGGTCGCCGCCCCAGCCCTCGGCCGCCGTGCGCGCCACCCGCCCGGGCACCTCATCACCCAGCAGCAGCGCCGTGACGTGCTGGCCGATGATGCCCTCGTCGAGCACCTCGCCCTCGGCCGTCGGGGCCGGCACCGGCTTGGCGGTCTCACCCGCCCGGTACTTGTCGGGGTCCATGATCTGCTCGGTCGTGCTCGGCAGCGTGACGAAAGCGTCGTTGAGCGCCTGCTGCCCGTCGGTCTCGACGATGTCGTCGACGAAGCGCTGCCCCAGCGTGTACGGGGCGATCATCGTGTCGAGCATGATCTGGGGCACCTGCAGGAGCCGATCGACCTGCTCCATGCCCTGATCGAGCTCGGCGCGCTCGCGCGCCTTGCGCTCCTCGGGGGTGAGCGTCTGCTGCCAGGCGGTCTCGACGTGGCGGGCGCTGCCTTCGGCGACGGCGGTGAACGTGAAGCCCGACTCGTCGGTTGCGGTGGCGAGCTCGGGTCGGGAGAGCTCGAAGTGCTGATCGTCGAGGGCGTGGGTCAGCTCGTGGACCATCGTGTTGCGGGTGAGCAGGTCGAGCTCCGCCCCCCGGATCACCAGCTCGTTGGTCTCGGTGTCGTAGAAGCCGAGGACGCCGGCGCCGAGCAGGTTCGTGAGGGCGGCGCGCATGTCCGTGCCCGGCGGCACGAGCCCCAGCGCCTCGAGCACGACGCCCTCGTCGGCGACGTCCTCCCAGTCCTCGTCGGTGACGGTGGCGAACAGCAGGTCCTCGAACTCCTGCCCCTCGGCCAGGTGGACCGGCACGGGCTCCTTGAACTCCAGGCCGCGCTGCTGCTCGACGAAGGCCGACAGGGTCGCCACCTCGGCTTCGACCGCAGCCTGGTCGCCGCCAGCCGCCGAGCCCGCGGTCGTGCCCGGCGACGCGGCGTCGGCGGTGGTCCCGGGCCGCGTCGACGTCGCCGGCACCTCCGTGGTCGACACGACGGAGGCGTCGGTCGTGGCCGTGCCACTGGAACAAGCGCCGGCCACGATGGCGACGGCCGCCACGAGGCCACCGATCAGCCTGCGTCGGCGCGACGCGTGACGCTGAGCAAGGCGCGACATAGCGGGCAACCTATCCCCGCGGGACGAAAGACGGGCGAAAGTGGCCCGGTCCGCTGCTCACCCGCCGTCGGGGCCCTCGGCGTCGGCGGGCCGCTCGTCGAGCGCCGGCGGGGCGTCGTCGGCGCCGGTCGTCGAGGTCCCCACCGCCGTCTGCACCAGGGCTGTCAGCGACGCCACCTCACGACGCAGCGCGGCGATCTCGGCGTGCAGGGACTGCTCGGAGGTGTCGGCGTCGACCGCTGCCGTCGCTGCCGTGGCGGCGTCGGTCGGCTGCAACCCGAGCGCCGACGCCAGCGTGCCCGCCAGGGCGCCGATGAGGGCGATGCCGGCGATCATCAGCATCGAGGCGACGAACCGGGCGAACCCGTTGTCCGGCACGATGTCGCCGTACCCGACGGTGGTGACGGTCACGATGGCCCACCACAGGGCGTCGCCGAAGCTCTCGAACCCGTCCGTCGGCTCCTCGATCACGTACACGATCCACGCCGAGGCCACGACGGCGATGGCGGCGTACAGAGCGGCTCGGCCGAGTCGGGCCGCCATCCGGCGCAGCACCGGCGCGTCCTTGGCGGCGACCACCATGACCCGCACCACCCGCGCCAGCCGGGCGAGCAGCAGCAAGCGCCCGGCGCCGGTGTTGGCGAACGGCAGCAGGTTCCACGGGAAGGTCAGCACGACGATGGCCAGATCGATGCGCCCCCACGTGCGGTGCAGGTACCCGGGGTCGAGCCGCAGGTGCACGGCGAAGTCGACGACGAACACGATCCAGCACACGATGAGGACGACGGCGGCGACGAGGACGCGGCTGGGGTCGACCAGGGCGCCGGCGAGCGGCAGGACCGCGGCGGCGACGATCGCCGGCGTGGCGCGCCGGTTCCACCGGTCGAGACGTCGGGCCCGGTCCTGCGCCGCTGCGTCGGCGAGGCCCGCGTCGCCGTCGTCGGCAGATGCCGCCACGAGCCGAGCTTGGCATCTGTCGCGCCGCCGGGCGCGGACCGGCTGCCACGGGGCCGGACCGTCGGCGTCAGACGCGCACGGGTCGCCGCCGGATGAACACGTGGGTGGCGCCGGTCGAGATCTTGGCGAGCGCCACCGCCCCGTCCTCGGCGGGAGCGTCGCCGCTCGGCGCCGCCACCGGGACCGCCACCTCCCACGCCACCACCTCGTCGCCCTGCGGCGCCGCGGCGCTGACGGAGGCCTCGGCATGCACGGCGCGGGCGATCGTCACGACGGCCGGGTGCACGGCACCGGAGCGCATCGGTGCGAACCAGGAGAAGTCGTCCCCCTCCTCGAAGGCCGGGCAGGGCCCGATGGCCACGCGCACCGTGCCGTCGGTGGCGGTGTCCCCGGTGCGCTCGACGCGCAGGTCGACGTAGGTCCGAGGCAAGAAGAGCGGGTGCAGCTGGAACACCTTGGCGACGGCGTCGGCGTCGGTGCCGTCGACGCCGAGCGCTGCCGCCAGGCGTTGCGCCGTCAGCCCGGCGACGCCCGCGCACTGCGTCGTGCCGGCGGCGACGGCATCGTCGAGGCCGAAGCGCTCGTGGATGCTCAACATGAACGCACGCGCCAGCAGATGGGACTGCACCGGCGCCTCCTGGCAGAGCAGCACCAGCGCCCGTTGCGAGAAGTCCTCGAGCTGCAGGTCCGGGTCGAACGGCCCGGCGTAGTCGTCCCACCCACCCGGCTCGGCCGACGTGCCGGGATCGACCAGCGCGACGTCGGCGATGCGGGCGTGCTCGACGAGGTCCTGGAGGTGATGTCGGCCGTAGGCCTCGTTGGCCGGGTCGATCGTGACCGTCCAGTGGCAGTGCGGCGACCGATCGGCGGGGACCCGCGGCGGTCGGTGGATCGGGCGGATCTGGGCGTGGCGGTTGGCGGCCGCGGCGGTGGCGTCGAAGGTCGGATCCTCGATGTCGTGGCACATCAGCTGGACGAACACCTCGCCCATCGGCTCTGCGTCCATCAGCGCGCCGCAGTGGTCGAGCCAGAATTCCCCGCTCGTCGGGCTGTGCAGCGCGTAGCGGAAGTCCATGAACTGGTGGGGCGCGCCGACGTCGAACTGCAGGTTCTTGAAGATGGTCTCCACGGTGCCGGTGCCGGGGCCCTCCTCGGGCGCGAAGTGCAGCAGGCGTTGGGTCCTGCCGCTGTAGATCGGCGACGCCGCCATCCACTCGTCGATCGACACGTCGCGCGCGCCGTCGAGCCCGTGACCCGACAGCACCGACGGGATGCCGACCCGGTCCTGCATGTGGCCGTGCATCAGGTACTCGCGCCCGATCGTGGCCAGCGCGGCGCGGGAGAAGTCGGCGAGCGTGCAGTCGGGATCGAAGGGACCGTCGTAGGCGTCGCGCAGCATGGCGGCGAGCATGGCACAGACCTGAGGGGGTGTCAGGAACATGGTGTGACTACGCTGCGCACCGAGTTGCTGCCGGGCAGCTGCAAAGACTTCAGGGAGGGGCGGCATGGCACAGGCGCAGGAGCGAGGGCGATGGAGGTCACTGCGTGTGCCGTCCGCGGTGCTCGCCGTGGCAGCGCTGGCCGCCGCATGCTCGTCGACCGACACCGCCTCGCCGACGTCCACCTCGACGTCGGCTCCGGGGCGCAGCGCCGACGGCACGCTGACCCAGGTCCGCCTGGGTCCGCCCGACGATCCGGGGCCTCCCAAGGACGGGGGCAGCATCGTCATGGGTCTCGAGGCCGAGCCCACCGTGCTCGACCCGTCGCGCGGCACCTTCGACCAGTCGGCGTTCTTCATCGCTTCGGCGGTCTACGACCCACTCGTCTCCCTCGACGAGAACGGCCGGTGGGAGCCGTACCTCGCCGAGTCGATCACGCCGAACGACGACTTCACGGAGTGGACGATCACCCTGCGCGACGGCGTGACCTTCCACGACGGATCGCCGCTCGACGCCGACGCGCTGGCGCTGAACTTCGACTACTGGACCGAGTCGTTCATCACGGCGCCGTCACTCAGCAGCGTCGAGAGCTACGCCGTCACCGGGCCGCTCGAGCTGACCGTCACGATGCGCCAGCCGTGGGCGACCTTCCCCTATGCCCTGGCCATCCAGACCGGGTTCGTGGCGGCGCCGGCGGCGCTCACCAACGCCGACCCGCAGTCGGTGGCCATGGCGCCGATCGGCACCGGACCCTTCCGGGCGACGTCGCACACCCCGGGCGAGAGCTTCGAGGTCGTCCGCAACGACGACTACTGGCAGGAAGGCCTCCCCCACCTCGACTCGATGACCTTCCGGTTCATCCCCGACCCCCAAGGTCGCCTCGACGCCATGGAGAGCGGCGACATCGACATGATGCACGGGTACCGGCCCATCGAGCTCACCGAGATGCGGCGCCTCGCGGAAGCAGGTGAGGTCAAGGCGCAGGAGATCGCCGAGCTGGAAGAGGACGTGGTGTCGATCAACACCGAGGTGGCGCCGTTCAACGACCCCGAAGCTCGCCGGGCCCTGGCGCTGGCGACCGACGCCGAGACGTGGCGGGCCGAGAACGAAGCGGGCACGTCGCACGACGTGCACGGGCCGTTCGCCCCGGGGCAGGTCGGGCACAGCACCGACGACGCCTTCCCGGCGTACGACCTGGAGGAGGCCAAGCGCCTGGCGGCCAGCTACGAGGCCCGCACCGGTGCGCCGATCCGCGCCACCTACCTGACGACGGGCAACGTATTCGACCAGCAGATCGCCCAGCAGCTGACCGAGCAGTGGGCTGCGGCAGGCATCGAGGTCACCACCGAGTCGTCCGACCTGGCGTCGCTGATCTTCTCGACCGTCAGCGGTGACTACCAGCTCGTCAGCTGGCGCAACTTCGGCGCTCCCGATCCCGACGGCGAGTACCTGTGGTGGCACAGCTCGGGCATCCTCGCGGCGCCGAAGATCTCGACCAACGTGGCACGCTTCGCCGATCCGGAGATCGACGCCGCCCTCGACCGGGCCCGCGGCACCGACGACGACGCCGTGCGCCAGGAGGCGTACGCCTCGGTGGTGCGCGAGCTGAACGACAACGTCGCCTACGTGTGGCTCGGACGGCCGACGTGGGTGATCGCCGCCAAGCCCGAGGTGCAAGGCATCGGTGCCGCCGCCAACGGCTCCGGAGCGAACCTGGCCAACAAGACCTGGGTCGCCGATCTCTGGGTGGACCGCTAGCCATGGGGTCGTGCTGCGGGGGCGATCGCAGCGCGCTCGCCGGCGCG
>JAGQTE010000022.1 GCA_020439175.1 Acidimicrobiales bacterium
CCATGCCCGCCTCTGGTCGACCGACGGGGCGCTCGTCGCCTCAGGCGGCGGGCAGGGCTACTTCCGCGCCGTGCCCCCGCCCGACTGACAGATCCCAGCCGGAGATCGAGAGATCGGAAGAACGGCAAATTGGGCTGACGACGCCGACATGTCGGAAGAACGAGCCCAATTTCGGTGGGTGGCGGTGGGTCAGGCGGCTGCCAGGCCCGTGCGCTGCCAGCCCGGACGGCGGAAGCGCACGACGAGCGTCACGAACCGGGCGACCATGAACAGCACCAGCGCGCTCCAGAGGCGCTCGATGGTGCCGGCGTCGCCGGTGGCGGCGATCACCGCCGCCGGCAGGAACACGGCGAACGTCACCACGCCGGCGGCGGCGAGGTACCGGGTGTCGCCGGCGCCGATCAGCACGCCGTCGAGGACGAACACCACGGCGTTGAGCGGCTGCATCGCCCCGACCCAGACCAGCAGCGTGGCAGCGGTGGCCACGACCTCGGGGTCGGTGCTGAAGACCGCCGCCAACGGCTGACGTGCCACCAGCACCGCGGTGCCGACGACCACGCCGAACACCGTGCCGAGCTCGAGCATGCGGCGGGCGGCGTCGCGGGCCGCCGCAGCATCGCCGGCGCCGAGGAGCCGGCCGACCATCGCCTGCGCCGCGATGGCGACGGCGTCGAGCGTCAGGGCGAGGAAGGTCCACAGGACGAACGCGATCTCGCTGGCGGCGAGCTGGGTGGTGCCGAGCCGCGCCGCCAGCGTCGTCATGGTGATGAACGCCGCCCGCAGCGTGACGGTGCGCACGAACAGGTCGCGGCTCACGGCCGCCACCCGCCGCAGCGCCGTCACGTTCGGGCGCAGGCTGACGTCGTGACGGCGCACCGCCCGGGCGACGGCGACGAGGTACACGGCCGCGGCGCCCCACTGCGCCAGCACGGTCGACAGCGCGGAGGCGCCGATGCCGTAGCCGAGCCCGCCGATGAGCACGATCTCGATCGCCAGGTTGGCGCCGGCCGAGACGACGGCCACCACGAGCGGCGTCCGGGTGTCCTGCAGGCCGCGCAGGTAGCCGGTGCCGGCCAGCACCAGTAGCAGCGCCGGCACGCCGGCAAGGCTGATGCGGAAGTAGACCTCGGCCTCGGCCGCCGCGTCCGGGGCGGGACCGACGAGCGAGATCAGCCAGTCCGCCCCGAACCAGCCGGCGACCACGAGCCCGGCGCCGATGGCGGCGGCCAGCCACAGGGCCTGCACGGCGTGGTGGGCGGCCCCCGCCTCGTCGCCGGCGCCGAGGCGGCGCGCCACCACCGCCGTCGTGCCGTAGGCCAGGAAGATGAAGATCGAGTAGCCCGACACCAGCAGGCCCGCCGCCACCGACAGGCCGCCGAGCGGCACCGTTCCGAGGCGTCCGACGACGGCCGTGTCGGCGAGGACGTACAGCGGCTCGGCGATCAGGGCGCCGAGCGCCGGCACCGCCAGCGCCAGGATCTCGCGGTCCCACCGCGAGCGCAGCTGCGGGCGGGCGCCGCTCAGGGGACTTCCTGCACCCGCAACCGGTGCACGGTGTAGACGAGTGCCACGGCGGCGACGAGCAACGGCACGATCCAGCTCCACGGCGCCACCACGACCGCCAGGTCGAGCGGCTGGCCGCTCGCCGCCGACAGCAGCGACTGCGTGTAGGCGAGGATCGCCAGCTGAGCCGCCTGGTCGGAGGCGTTGGCGACGAAGCCCTCCCAGATGAACAGATAGAGCAGGCCCCACAGCAGCGACCGCCGGGTGCGCAGGCCGAGCGCGCCGAACACGGCGGTGTAGGCGACGGCGCCGACGCCGGTGGCGAGGGCGGTGGCGACGACGAGGTCGCTCGGCGCGCCGGCCAGCGCCGCCGCGAGCGTCAGCGGCACGACCGTGATCGGCAGGGTGATGGTCAGCGCCGCCGCCCACGACGCCAGCGCCGTCACCCAGCGGGGGAGGGGCCGCATCCACAGGTACACCAGCGTGCCGTCCTCGCGCGGGTCGCCGAGGGCCGAGGACGCGAAGACCAACGACGCCACGGGCAGCAGGAGCAGCAGGCCGTACAGCGCCACGAGCTCGGTGGCGTTCTCCGTGCCGGTGCCCCGGCCGCCGCTGCCGAGCGCCGCACCGATGATCACGGCCAGCGCGCCGAGGCCGAGCATCGTCACCAGCCGTCCCCAGGTGACGAGCAGCCGCAGCTGCAGCCGGTAGATGGCGAGCCAGCTGCGCCCGATCGGCGCCCGGAATCCCCGGTCGACGTCGGTGCCGGTGGGCGCGGTCACGCGGTCACCGTCCCACCAGGTAGCGGAAGACGCTGTCGAGGTCGTCGTCGAGCGGCGCCACCGCCAGGAGGCGAGCGCCGGTGGCGACGGCGACGGGTCCGACGGCGTGGCGGAAGGCGGCGGCGTCGACCGTGTCGACGAGCACCGCCTGGGGGCCGTCGAGCCGCACGCCGAGCGCCACACCCTCGGCCAGCAACCCGGCCGCCAGCTGGCGGGGCCGGTCGGTCTCGACCCTGATGCGGTGCGGCCGGTCGTCCATGAGATCACGGATGGCGTGGAAGTCGCCCTCGGCGGCGAGGCGTCCCTGGACGATCACCAGGATGCGCGAGCCGAACCGCTCGACCTCGTCGAGGACGTGGCTCGACACCAGCACGCAGCGCCCCTCGTCGCCGAGCCGACCGAACAGCTCGATCATGTGCTTGCGCTGGCGCGGGTCGAGCCCGGTCAGGGGCTCGTCGAGGAAGACGACGTCGGGATCGTGGACCAGCGCCTGGGCCACCTTGACCCGCTGGCGCATCCCCTTGGAGTAGCCGCCGACCGCACGGGTGTCGGCATGGTCGAGCTCGACGACCTCGAGCGCCCGCCGGGCGGCGGCCCCGGGGTCGTCCAGGCCCTGCAACGTGCCGGCGAGGGTGACGAACTCGACGGCCGTCAGCTTGTCGAAGAGCCCTTCCTGCTGGGGGACGATGCCGATGCGCCGGGCGAGCGCCGGGTCGGTCGCCGGGTCACCGCCGAGGACGCGCACGGAGCCGTCCGAGGGGCGCGTGAGGCCGCAGAGCATGCGCAGGACCGTGGACTTGCCCGCCCCGTTCGGCCCGAGCAGCGCCGTCACGCCGCGATCGATCGAGAAGGACACGTCGCTCACGGCCACGACGGAGCCGAACCACTTCGACACCGACCGCAGCTCGATGACGCTCATCGGGTCACCTCGAGGCGGCGGTAGCGCAGCCACACGAGCAGGGCGCACCCGCCCGTCCATCCCGCCCAGGCGAGGGCCAGCGGCAGCGTCTGCGCCTCGCTGGCGGTGCGGTTGATGTGCCCCGACTCGCCGAAGATGCGGAACACGAGCTCCAACGGCAGGAGCAGCAGGTTGGCGAGGAACAGGTCCTGGCTGAAGCGGGCGCGGCGGATCAGCAGCTGCGTGAGCACCGACGAGCCGAACAGGATGAACACGATGCCGACCGTGGCGAAGGCCCGGCGGGTGGTGAGGCTGGCGACGGCCAGCGACAGGGCACCGTAGAAGGCGCCGATGACGACCCCGCTGACCAGCACCTGACCGAGCGTCGTCAGGAATTCGCCGATGCTGGTCGGGCCGGTGCCGTTGAGGGTGTTGGCGACGAGCATCAACAGCGGCGGCCCGAGCGTCACCAGCAACAGCAGCGTGAGCGTGCCGGCGCCGCGCGCCAGCAGGTAGGTGCCGCGGGTGAGCGGTGAGGCCAGGTAGAGGCCGAGCATCCCGGTGCGGCGGTCGGCGCAGAGCAGCTCCGGGGCGACGAAGGCGACGAACACCAAGATGGCGGCGTACACGAAGCCGTAGTACTCGGCGTAGGTCGGCAACAGCTCCTGGACCTGGGCGGCGACGCGGGGTTGGGTGTTGGCGAACGCCGCCATGCCGACGAAGGCGATGGCCGGCAGGTACGCCAGCACGATCGACAGGAACGGCAGGATCTTCTGCCAGACGCTGCGCCGGAAGCCGAGCGCCTGCTGCAGCGTCTGGCGATACAGCGACCGCACGGCACCGCCGGTGCCGGTGCGCTCGTCGGTGTAGCGGGAGTAGCCCCGGTCGTGGATGCGGGCGGCGGCGGTCACGGCGCCTCCTCGGCGGCGGCGACGTACGGCGGGGCGTCCTCGGCACCGGCCTGGAGGAACACGTCCTCGAGCCGGGTCGTGCTCGAGCTCAGGCGCCGGATGCCGGCACCGTGGGCCACGACGACGTCGCGCACGGCGTCGTGCAGATCACCCGGCCCGTCCGCCGTCCGGTCACCGGGGCTGGCACCGGGGCTGGTCCCGGGGTCGTCGGCGGTCGTCGCCGACAGGCCCGGTGGCGGGGGGAGGGGCGTGACGAGCAGCTGGTCGGCGCTCTGGCCCGGGTCGACACCGAACCGGCGTGCTCGCAGGTCCTCGGCGATGGCCTCCACCGTGGCGGCGTCCGTGTCGAGCTGGACGAGCACCCCCCGGCCGGCGCCGATGAGCGTGTCGATGGCACCCGACGCCGCCACCGTGCCGCCGGAGAGGATGACCACCGCGTCACAGATCCGCTCGACCTCCTCGAGCAGGTGCGACGAGATGACCACGTCGATGCCGAACTCGGTGCCGACGCGGCGGATGAGCGCCAGCATGTCGTCGCGCTGCACGGGGTCGAGGCCGTCCGTGGGCTCGTCGAGCAGCACGAGGACGGGGTCGTGCACGATCGCCTGGGCCAGCTTGACCCGTTGGCGCTGCCCGGTCGACATGGTCGACACGGCGCGGAAGCGCTCCTCGCCGAGGCCGACCTGCCACAGGATGTCGTTGGCCCGGGCCGTGGCGACCCGGGCCGGGATGCCGTGCAGCTCGGCGATGTGGCGGACGAGGTCGTGCGCCCGGATGTCCGGCGGCAGGTTGTGGTGCTCGGGTGCGTACCCGACGCGGGCGCGCACCAGGGCGCCGGCGGTCTCGGGGTCGAGGCCGTTGACCCGCAGCGAGCCCCCGTCGGGACGGTGCAGGCCCAGCACCATGCCGATGAGCGTGGTCTTGCCCGTGCCGTTGGCGCCGAGCAGGCCGGTGACCCCGCTGCCGATCTCGAACGACGCGCGGTCGAACACGACGTGGCTGCCCCATCGCTTGGTCAGTTCACGGGCGGTCACCACGGCGTCGGCGGGACGCGCCGCCGCAGGTGCGGGCGCCGGTGCGGGGCCGGGCGGGACGACCGCCGGGGGAGGTGCCGACGTCACAGGCGTCCGATGCTAGGTGCGGCCCGCCTCGACGCGCCCCACCCTTCGTCGTGGCGGAACCATTGGGCCGCCGCTCGAGCGGATCTCTAGGCTGGCGTGATGGCGAACACCAACAAGCCCCGCTCCTTCGAGGTCACCGACGGCGCCGAGCGTGCCCCGGCCCGGGCCATGCTCCGGGCGGTCGGCATGACCGACGGTGACTGGGGCAAGGCGCAGGTGGGCGTGGCGTCGTCCTGGAACGAGGTGACGCCCTGCAACCTCCCGCTCGACCGTCTGGCCAAGCGGTGCAAGGAAGGGGTGAAGGCGTCCGGCGGCTTCCCGATCGAGTTCGTCACGATCGCCGTGAGCGACGGCATCTCCATGGGCCACGAGGGCATGCGCGGCTCGCTCGTGTCGCGCGAGATCATCGCCGACTCGATCGAGTGCGTGATGCACGCCGAGCGCCTCGACGCTCTGGTCACCTTCGCCGGCTGCGACAAGTCCCTGCCCGGCATGTTGATGGCGGCGGCCCGCATCAACCTGCCGTCGGTCTTCCTCTACGGCGGGTCGATCCTGCCGGGCCACCTCAACGGTGAGGCGCTCGACATCGTGTCGGTGTTCGAGGCCGTGGGCGCCCACGCCACCGGCGCCATCACCGACGAGGAGCTCAAGGCCATCGAGTGCAACGCCTGCCCGACCGAGGGCAGCTGCGCCGGCATGTTCACCGCCAACACCATGGCGTCGGTGTCCGAGGCGCTCG
>JAGQTE010000163.1 GCA_020439175.1 Acidimicrobiales bacterium
CGATGGGCGTGCCCGGCGAGGTCGAGTACCGCAACAAGGGCGTGACCTACTGCCCGCACTGCGACGGCCCGCTGTTCAAGGGCAAGCGCGTCGCCGTCATCGGCGGCGGCAACTCCGGCGTCGAGGCCGCCATCGACCTCGCCGGCGTCGTCGCCCACGTCACGCTCATCGAGTTCGACGAGCGCCTGCGCGCCGACGACGTGCTCCAGCGCAAGCTGCGCAGCCTGGCCAACGTCGACGTGCTGGTGGCGTCGCGCACCACGGAGGTGCTCGGCGACGGGGCCAAGGTCACGGGCCTGCGTGTCGAGGACCGCACCACGGGTGACGTCGCCGAGGTGGCCCTCGACGGGGTGTTCGTCCAGATCGGCCTGCTGCCCAACACCGAGTGGCTCGCCGACGCCGTCGAGCTGTCGGCTCGCGGCGAGGTCATCGTCGACGACCGCGGGCAGACGTCGCTGCCGGGCGTCTTCGCCGCCGGCGACTGCACGACCGTGCCGTACAAGCAGATCGTCATCGCCCTCGGTGCCGGGGCCACCGCAGCGCTCAGCGCCTTCGACCACCTGATCCGCACGTCGGCGCCCGACGAGGCGCTGGCGGTGGCAGGCTGACGGTCCCGCGCCGACCCGGGGGAGCCACCGATGAACCTGCGTGACCTGCGCTACCTGGTCGCCCTCGACGAGCATCGCCACTTCGGGCGGGCCGCCGAGGCCAGCTTCGTGAGCCAGCCCACGCTGTCGACCCAGATCCGCAAGCTCGAGCGGGAGCTCGGCGTCGACCTCGTCGAGCGCAGCCCCGGCGGCGTGCTGCTCACCCCGGCGGGGGCCAAGGTCGTCGAGCGGGCGCGCATCGTGCTGGCCGAGGCGGACGCCATCGTCGGCATCGCCCGTCAGGCCCAGGACCCCGAGGCGGGCAGCCTGCGCCTCGGCCTGTTCCCGACGCTGGCGCCTTACCTGCTGCCCCACGTCGTGCCGGCGTTGCATGCCCGCTTCCCCAAGCTCGAGCTGCTGCTCGTCGAGGAGAAGACCGAGGTCGTGCTCGACCAGCTGGCGACCGGCGCGCTCGACGCCGGCATCCTCGCCGAGCCGATCCCGCGGACGCACCTGTGCGTCGAGCCGCTGTTCGGCGAGCGCTTCGAGCTGGCCGTCCCCGCCGACCACCCGCTGGCCGGCGGCGAGCCCGTGCGCACCGCCGTGCTGGCGAGCGAGGACGTGCTGCTGCTCGAGGAGGGCCACTGCCTGCGCGACCAGGCGCTCACCGTGTGCGAGCTCGCCGGCGCCCACGAGCGGGCGGGCTTCCGGGCCACCAGCCTCGAGACGCTGCGCCAGATGGTGGCGGCCGGCGTCGGCGTGACCCTGCTGCCCGAGTTGGCGGTGACCCCGCCGGTGCCGGCGTCGCCCGACGTGGCCATCGTGCACTTCGTCGACCCGCCCCAGCGTGACCTGGCCATGTGCTGGCGCCCGACGAGCGTGTACGCCGAGCTGCTGCCCAAGGTGGCCGAGGTGATCCGCGCCGAGGTGGCGGACCTCGTCACGCCTCGGTGATCAGGCCTCGGTGATCAGGCCTCGGTGATCAGGTCGAGCGCCTCGGCCACGACGTCGTGGACGGTGGCCTCGCCGCCGGTCGACAGCCACACCTGCACGGCCGCCTGGAGCGCGGCGACCGTGCTGGCGGCGATGACCTGGGCCCGCAGGTCGCGCTCGGCGTCGGTGCCCAGGCGCTGTGCCACCCCCTCGGCGAGCACCCGCTGCCACTCGCCGGTGCGGTCGGCCGACCGGGCGCGCAGCGACGGCACCTGACGGATCAGCAGCGACTTGGCCCGGAACGCCTCCTGGTCGTCGTCGACGTGCTCGGCCAGCGCCAGCACGGCGGCGCGCACCGAGGCGCGGATCGGTTCGCCCGTCGGCCGGTCGGCCAGCGCCTGGCGCAGGAAGACCATGCGCTCGTCGTGGTCCAGGAAGAACCCGTCGTCCTTGCTGGGGAAGGAGCGGAAGAAGGTCCGCGGGGCGATGTCGGCCGCCTCGGCGATGTCGTCCACCGTCACGTGGTCGTAGCCGCGCTCGGCGGTGAGCCGGACGGCGATGCGGGCGATGTCATTCCGGGTGCGCTGGCGACGACGGGCTCGGCGGTCGACCGATTCGTCGGGAGGCGCAGCGGGTGCCATGTGTCGCACGCTACAAGGAAAACTGGCAATTCATGTCGGAATGGCAGTCACTGCCAGTTAATCTCCCGCCATGCCCTCCGCTGCGACCGACCCGAGCGCCGGACGATCCGACGCCGAAGCATCCGACGACGAGCCAGACCTGCATGGCATCGACCCCGTCGTCTACCGGCGCCGGTGGAGCATCCTCGCCGTGCTGTGCCTGAGCCTGCTCATCGTGTTCATCGGCAACTCGAGCCTCAACGTGGCCATCCCGACGCTGTCGCGCGAGCTCGGTGCCACCGAGTCGCAGCTGCAGTGGGTCATCGCCGCCTACTCGCTCGTCTTCGCCGGGCTGCTGTTCACCACGGGTGCCCTCGGGGACCGCTTCGGCCGCAAGGGAGCGCTGCAGATCGGGCTGCTCGTCTTCCTCGGTGCGTGCATCGGCGCCAGCCTCGCCACCTCGATGAACCAGCTCATCGCCTACCGGGCGCTGATGGGCGTCGGCGCCGCGCTGATCATGCCGTCGACCCTGTCGATCCTCGTCAACGTCTTCCCGCCGGACGAGCGCACCAAGGCCATCGCCATCTGGGCCGGCGTCACCGGCGCCGCCGGCGCCATCGGCCCCGTCGCCAGCGGTTGGATCCTCGGGCACTACTCGTACGGCGCCGTCTTCCTCGTCAACGTGCCGTTCCTGCTGCTCGCCCTCGTCGCCGGCGGCATCATCCTGCCGACGTCGCGCGACCCCGAGCACGGCAAGCTCGACCCGGTCGGCGCCGTGCTGTCGATCGTCGGCATCGTCGCCCTCGTCTACGGGCTGATCGAAGCCCCGGACGCCGGGTGGTTGAGCGCCGTCACCCTCAGCGCCTTCGCCGTCGGCGTCGTGGCGCTGACCGGCTTCGTCCTGTGGGAGCGCCGCGTCGACGAGCCGATGCTCGACGTCCGCTACTTCCGCAACGGCGCCTTCAGCGCCGGCACCTCCGGGATGATCCTGGTGTTCATGGCGATGTACGGCGTGATGTTCCTCATCACCCAGTACTTCCAGCTGATCCTCGGCTACTCGCCGCTCGAGTCGGCGGTGCGCTTCCTGCCGATGGCGCCGATCATGATCGTCGTGGCGCCGCTCACCCCGCGCCTGAGCGCCCGCTTCGGCGCCAACCGCACGGTGTCGTTCGGCCTGGTTCTCGTCGGTGTCGGCCTGGTGATGTTCCGGGCGCTCGACGCCGCCACGTCGTACACCTACATCCTCGCGGCGGTCATCCCGCTGGTGTCGGGCATGGCGTTGGCCATGTCGCCGATGACGGCGGCGATCATGTCGGCGGTGCCGCCGCGGCGCGCCGGCGCCGGCTCGGCGATGAACGACGCCACCCGCGAGATGGGTGCGGCGCTCGGCGTCGCCGTGATGGGCAGCCTCGCCGCCTCGCGCTACGGGCCCGCCATGGCGTCGCTGACGACGAACCTCCCGGCGGCGGCGCAGTCGGCCGCCGACTCGTCGCTCGCCGGCGCCCTCGCCGTGGCCCAGCAGCTGCCGGCCGAGGTGGGCCAGCCGCTGGCGGCAGGCGCCACCGACGCCTTCGTCGACGGCATCCACCTGGCGGTCACCGTCGGTGCCGCGCTGGCGTGGATCGCCGCCGCCGTCGTGGTGCGGTACCTGCCCCGCCACCTGGCGCATGACGCCGGGCCGGTGGACGCCACCGACGCCGTCGAGGACGTCCTCGAGCTGGGTCTCGCCGGTGTCGAGCCCGTCTTCCCGCATCAGGCCTTCCCGCCCGACCCGACGCCGGCCGCCGACCCGGCCCGCTGACCAGCGCCAGGCGTCGGCCTTCTCGTTCTGGTGCGGAACTCGCGCCGTTGGCGACGCGGGTGCCGCACCAGAACGGGGGTCACCCACGCTGGGGGATGACGTGGCGTGCTGTGTGGGCCACGATGTGCGGCGCCCCGACCATCGAGAGGAGCCCCATGGCCGGCGACGACAGCTCCACGCCCATGCCCGTGCACGCCCAGCGTCCGTTCCGGGACGGCATCAACCCGTTCGTCTTCCCCGAGGAGGGGATGGACCCGGACGCCGCGTACCAGATCCTGCACACCGGGCTGATGCTCGACGGCAACCCGACGCTGAACCTGGCGTCGTTCGTCACGACCTACATGGAGCCCCAGGCCGAGCAGCTCATCCACGAGACGCTCAACAAGAACCACATCGACCACGAGGAGTACCCGGCGGCGTCGCTCGTCGAGGAGGCGTGCGTCCACATGCTGGGGTCGCTCTACAACGCCCCCGACCCGGCCGAGGTCGTCGGCGTCGCCACCATCGGCTCGTCCGAGGCGATCATGCTGGGCCTGCTGGCGCACAAGTGGACCTGGAAGCTGCGTCGTGAGGCGGCCGGCCTCGACGCCTCGAAGCCCAATGTCGTGTTCGGCGCCGAGACCCACGTCGTGTGGGACAAGTTCGCCAAGTACTTCGACGTCGAGATGCGCAAGATCCCGATGCAGCCCGACCGCTACGTGCTCACCGCCGCCGACGTCGAGCCCTACCTCGACGAGAACACCATCGCCGTCGGCGCCGTGCTCGGCACCACCCACATCGGCGAGTCCGACCCGATCGTGGAGCTGAACGACCTGCTCCTGCGGGTCAAGGCCGACAAGGGCTGGGACATCCCGCTGCACGTGGACGGGGCGTCGGGCGGCTTCATCGCCCCCTTCGCCCACCCCGACTTCCTCTTCGACTTCCGCCTCGAGCAGGTGTGGTCGATCAACGTGTCGGGCCACAAGTACGGGCTCGTCTACCCGGGCATCGGGTGGCTGGTCTTCCGCGACCGCTCGAAGCTGCCCGAGGAGCTGGTCTTCTCGGTCAACTACC
>JAGQTE010000164.1 GCA_020439175.1 Acidimicrobiales bacterium
AGCGTTGGCCGCGGCACGGGGCACGCCGATCAACCACCTGCTGCGCGGGGCAGCACTCGACGCCGCGGCGCCGCTGTCCACCGACGCGCGCACGGTGCTGGCCGATGCGCTGCGTGCTGGCCGGCTGACGGCGCGCGGCTTCGAGCGGGTGCGTGCCGTCGCCCGGACGATCGCCGACCTGGCCGACCACGACGGTCCCCTCGAACGACCGCACGTCCAGGAGGCGATGGTGTTGCGCTGCGATCCGATCGCCGCCGTCGAACGGCTCGCAGGATGAGCGCGACGGAGCCCCCGGCGATCGGCCTCGAGGTGGCGGTCGGGGTCGCAGGCCTCCCGGAGGCGGGTCCGGCGCGGCGGCTCGCGCTGCACCGTGCCGGCGCTCCCGCCGAGGTGTGGTCGGCCGTCTGCGCCGGGAGGGCATCGACGTTGCCGGGGATGGCGGCCGTCATGGGACGACGTGCGGACGTGCTGAACGGGCGCTGGGCGGCGGCGGCACGAGCAGGTGACCTGCCCGCCGAGGTGGCGCGCCATCGAGCGGCTGGCGTCGGTCTGGCCGTCCTCGGCACGTCGACCATGCCGGGCGTCCTGGCATCCGACATCGAGCCGCCGTCGCTGCTGTGCCTGCGCGGCGATCCCGATGTCGTCGTCGGTCCGCGCGTCGCCATCGTCGGCACGCGTCGTTGCACCCGCTATGGCCGGGAGGTGGCGACCGAGCTGGGCTACGACCTGGCGGCAGCCGGCATCGCCGTGGTGTCGGGCCTGGCCGCCGGCATCGATGCCGCCGCCCACCGAGGTGCGCTCGAGGCCGGCGGGGCTCCGCCGATCGGTGTCGTGGGCACGGGACTCGACGTGGTCTACCCCCGCCAGCATGCCGTCCTGTGGCAGCAGGTCGCCGAGGCGGGCGTGCTGCTGAGCGAGCACCTGCTCGGCACGCCGCCGCGAGCGTGGCACTTCCCGAGCCGCAACCGGCTGCTCGCGGCGCTCGCCGACATCGTGGTCGTCGTCGAGTCCGACCGATCGGGCGGCTCGATGCACACCGTCGACGAGGCAGAGGCGCGCCAGCGCGTGGTGATGGCGGTGCCAGGTCCGGTGCGCAGCCGGGCGTCGGCCGGCACCAACGGGCTCCTGCGTGAGCGGGCCCATGTGATCACCGATGCCACCGACGTCCTGATCCTGCTGGGGATGTCGCCGGCGGCGACGCGCTCGGCCGTCGAGCGCCGTCCGACGCCGTCGCCCGAGGCGGCAGCCGTGCTGGCGGCCATGGGATGGGAACCGGCGGCCGCGGACGACCTGGTGCGGCGCACGGGGCGGACCGTGGCCACGGTGGCCGTCGCCCTCGACGAGCTCGAGCGGGACGGGTGGATCAGCCGCAGCGGCGGCTGGTACGAGCGTCGGGCGAAGCCGGAATGACGGCGAGCCGCAGCTCAGTCGATGCCGGCGAGGCGCTTGGCGTAGGCCACGGCCTTGCCCGGGTCGTAGGCACGGAAGGTCTGGAGCTTCTCCGCCTCGACCGAACCCTCGGCGTGCACCGCCAGCACCGCGTGGTAGCCGCCGAAGTCGCGTGCCGTCAGGTCCGAGATGAGGTGCATCATCCGCAGCCGCTCCTCGGCCGGCACCGCCGCCTGGTAGTACTTCTCGAGGACGGGCCGCACCTCGTCGCTGGCCCAGTCGGCGCCGCCGGGTCCGGTCACCAGCAGCCCGCCGGCGCAGTCCTGCACCAGCTCGATCGCCTGGTGGTACCGGGTGGCGAAGGTGTACTTCGCCATGTTGGTCGTCATCGGGTCGGGGTAGGCGATGCCGGTGCGCTCGTCGACGCGTGCCCGGATGGCGGCCATCTCGGTCAGCGCCCGCACGGTCTCGGCGTACATGATGAGCATCGTGAGCTTGTCGCGGATGTGCCCGGCGCGGATCACGCCGTTCTGCTCGGCGATCACGGCGGCGGCGCCGACCATCAGGTCGACGAGCGGCAGCTTGTAGGACACGGCCGTGAACCGGTGGTACTCGACGAATGTCAGCGCCAGCGGGCCGGCCTTGTCGTACTCGCGGCACATGAAGACGAGCTCCCACGGGATGAGCACGTCGTCGAACACCGTGAGCGTCTCGAGCATCTTGTGCTTGGACGACAGCGGGAACTCGAAGGGGTCCTTCTCGCCGGAACCGTACGACGAGATGTAGAGGCTCAGGCCGGGGGCGTTCATCGGGCAGGCGAAGCTCACGGCGTAGTCGGCGTCGTCGGGACCCATCATCCGCGTCGGCAGCACGATCACGTAGTCGGCGTTGGTGGCGATCGACGTGTGGGTCTTGGCGCCACGCACGATGATGCCGTCGTCCGTCGTGTCGACGACCCGCACGTACAGATCGGGGTCGCTCTGCTGGTGCGGCCCGACGGCGCGGTTGCCCTTGACGTCGGTCTGGGCGACGGCGACGGCCAAGTCGCCCGATCGGCAGGTCTCGTAGAAGGCCGTGGCCCGCTCGAGCGACTCGCCCTCGAGCGTGCGCAGCAGGGCGAACAGGCCGTCGGAGCCGATCTCCTTGATCAGCGTCACCATCGTGCCGCCGAGGCCGGTGCAGGTCTCGATCAGCTTGCAGCGGTCGAGCAGGTCCTGCGACGAGCGGGGGATCTTGTAGTAGGCGCTCGACTCCTCGCCCGACGCCTCGTCGACGTAGACGGCCAGGTCGCGGTACTGCGGGTCCTCGGCCACCTCGTAGTCGATGGCGGCGTGCTCGACGGCCACCCGCAGCTCGGGCTCGGCCATCAGGTCCTCGATCCGGCGGCCCTGGTAGTAGAGGGTGCGTCCGTCGGCGAGCGCGTCGAAGTACTGAGCTGGGGTGCGAAGCGGCATGGCGCGCACCCTAGACGGGCGCACCTGCCGGCGTCCGAGAACGCGTTCTCGCCCGGAGCACCAGGTCGACGGACCACCGGGCAGACGGTGGCGATCGGTACCGTGGCTGGTCGTGACCGACGGCACCGACTCCGACCCGTGGCAGCTCGAGGCGTTCGCCCGATCGCTGACATCGGTGGGGGAACGCACCACCGCCGCCTACCTCGCCGACCTGCGCGGGTTCGCGGCGTGGGCCGAGCGCGGTGGTGTGGGCACGCCGGCGGGGGTCGATCGAGTCCTGTTGCGCCGGTATGTGGCGTACCTCGCCACGCGCACCTACGCCCGGCGCAGCATCGCCCGCAAGGCGTCGGCGCTGCGCCGCTACTTCGGGTGGTTGCACCGGCGGGCGGCGGTGGCGACCGACCCGACGGTCGGTTTGAAGGCGCCGAGCGGCGACGGGCGGCTGCCCCGGGTGCTGCGCGACGACGAGCTGGCGTCGTTGCTCGACGAGGTGCCGGCCACCATCGCCGACGATCCGCCCGCCGTACGCCGCCGCGACGATGCCGTGCTCGAACTGCTCTACGGGAGCGGCCTCCGGGTGGGGGAGCTGTGCGGCTTGACCATGCACAGCGTCGATCTGCGTGCCGGCACGGTCCGCGTGCTGGGCAAGGGCGCCAAGGAGCGCATCGTCCCGATCAGCGATCCGGCCAACCACGCCGTCGACGCCTGGTTGCGCGCCGGCCGCGACGAGTTGGCCACCGTCGAGGCCGGCGACGCGCTGTTCGTCAACCGTCGCGGCCGTCCGTTGACGCCTCGCGACGTCCGGCGCCTCCTCGACCGTCGCGCACTCGCACCGACGAGCCCCCACGCGCTGCGCCACACCTACGCCACGCACCTGCTCGATGGAGGCGCCGACCTCCGCGCGGTGCAGGAGCTGCTCGGCCACAGCGACCTTGCGACGACGCAGTTGTACACTCACGTCAGCCGGGAACGTCTGCGTGCGATCCATACGCAGACCCATCCGCGAGCGTAGGGGACGCTGGTGCTCGACGAGACGCAGGTCGAGATCGACGAATTGTGGGCCGACTACAAGGCCACAGGCGACCCCGCGCTGCGCGACCGGCTGATCCTGACCTACTCACCGCTCGTCAAGTACGTCGCCGGTCGCGTCGCCGTCGGCCTGCCCCAGAACGTCGAGCAGTCGGACCTGGTCAGCTACGGCATCTTCGGGCTCATCGACGCCATCGAGAAGTTCGACCTGGCGCGTGGCTACAAGTTCGAGACCTACGCCATCGCTCGCATCAAGGGCGCCATCCTCGACGAGCTGCGCTCCATCGACTGGGTGCCGCGCTCGGTCCGGGCCAAGGCCCGCGCGCTCGAGAAGGCGTTCGCCACCCTCGAGTCCCAGCTGCACCGCAGCCCGACCGACGCCGAGCTGGCATCGGAGCTGGGCATCAGCGACGACCAGCTCCAGACCACGCTCACCCAGATCAGCTTCGTCGGTCTGGTCGCCCTCGACGAGATGCTCTCGGTCGGTGGCGATCGGGGCGAGTCGATCACCCTCGGCGACACGATCGCGGACCCGGGCGAGGGTCCCGTGGCGGCCTACGAGGTCGAGGAGATGCGCCACATCCTCGCCGAGGCGATCAACCGCATGCCCGAGCGGGAGAAGGTCGTCCTGACGCTCTACTACTACGAAGGTCTGACCCTCGCCGAGATCGGCCAGGTCCTCGGGGTGACGGAGAGCCGGGTGTGCCAGATCCACACCAAGTCGATCCTCCAGCTGCGGTCGCGCATCCTCGCCACCGAGCGCGAGCCCGCGCCGCGCTGAGCTGGTCCGGCGCGCGGCAGGACGCGCGCCGGTCATCGCAGCTCCGACGCTGCCCTCGATCCCTCCACGAGCTCCGAGGTGCGTCATGGATGACCCGCGCCCAGGCCACGGCGTTCGCCGTCGCCGCGTCCCGTCCGCCGTCAGGTCCCGCCGCGCCGTCAGGCGCCGCCGCGCCGCCAGGTCCCGCCCGGTCATGGCCGGCTGCGTCGCCGTCCTCGGCGTCTGCCTGGCGGCGGTGCTCCCGCGGCCTGCCGGGGCATCGACCGAGCCGTTGGTCCCGGTGGCGGGGACGATCGTCGACCCGTTCCGGCCGCCACCGCACCCCTACGGTCCCGGCAACCGCGGCGTCGAGCTCGCCACCCGGCCGGGTGCGCCCGTGCTCGCCCCGGTCACGGGGCGCGTCAGCTTCGCCGGTCGGGTCGCCGGGACTCGTGCCGTGACGGTGCTCGACGCCACGACGGGCCGCCGGTACAGCGTCACGTTCCTGGCCGAGGTCGTCGTACGCCGAGGCGACCTCGTCAGGCGTGGCCAACGGCTCGGTGCAGCAGGAGCCGTGACGCACGTGGGGGTGCGTGACGCCTCGGGCGCCTACCTCGATCCGATGGTCGTGTTCGCGCCCCGCGGTGCTCGACTCGTACCGGGGGGCGACGATGGCGCCGGCCTCGTCGCCCCCGGTGTCGCTACCGGCACCGCCGTCGCGGCCACGGTGGCGCGCCTCGCCGCCGGCGCTGCGTTGGCCCGGCACGGCGCGGACCCGTAGACTCGCCCGTCGGCCCGTACGCCTCGCGCGTCGGTCCGACCCACCTACACACCACCACCCGGGTGCACCCACGGTCGCCGACCTCGCGTCGGTGTCGCAGCCCGGGCGAGCAGAACCGATGGGAAGGAGCACCCAGATGTCCGACACGGTCGTCACCATGCGACAGCTGCTCGAGGCCGGTGTCCACTTCGGACACCAGACCCGGCGCTGGAACCCCAAGATGAAGCGCTTCATCCATGCGGAGCGCAACGGCATCTACATCATCGACCTCGAGCAGACGCTCTCGAGCATCGAGACCTCGTACACCTATGTGCGCGACCTCGTCGCCCGTGGCGGGACCGTGCTGTTCATCGGCACCAAAAAGCAGGCGCAGGGCGCCATCGAGTCGTATGCCATGAAGTGCGGCATGCCCTACATCAACCAGCGCTGGCTCGGCGGCATGCTCACCAACTTCGAGACGATGTCCAAGCGCGTCGCCAAGATGCAGGAGTACCGGCGCCAGCGCGACTCGGGCGAGTTCGAGGCCATGCCCAAGAAGGAAGCGCTGCTCAAGGGGCGTGAGCTGGCCAAGCTCGAGCGCTACCTCGCCGGCATCGCCGACATGGGCAAGCTGCCCGACGCCGTGTTCGTGCTGGACACGAAGAAGGAAGAGATCGCCGTCACCGAGGCCAACAAGCTCGGCATCCCGGTGCTGGCCGTCGTCGACACCAACTGCGATCCCGACGTCATCGACTTCGTGATCCCCGGCAACGACGACGCCATCCGCTCGGGCAACCTGATGTGTCGGATCATCGCCGATGCCGTCGAGGAAGGCCGGCTCATCGGGTCCAAGCGCGGCACCGCCGCGCCGCCGGCCCGTACGCCCGAGCAGCAGGCCGCCGTGGCGCAGGCCCAGGCCGATGCCCGCCGGCAGGCCGCCGCTGCCGCGGCGGCCCGCGAGGCGCGCGTCGCCGCCAACATCCAGTCCACCACCGAGGGCGGGCGCGCCGTCGAGGCCGAGGCCGTGCCGCACGCCGAGCTCAGCGTGGAGAACGTCGAGAACATCCTCGACGACGCCTCCGAGGTGACCCAGGCCGAGATCGCGGCCGAGCACGCCGCTGAGACCGCACCCGAGACCACACCCGAGACCACCGAGGAGTCCTGACCCATGCCCGAGTTCACCGCCAAGGACGTGCAGAAGCTGCGCCAGGCGACCGGCGCAGGGATGATGGACGCCAAGAAGGCGCTCACCGAGAACGACGGCGACTTCGAGGCCGCCGGCCAGTGGCTGCGCGAGAAGGGCCTGGCCAAGGTGGCCAAGCTCTCCGATCGTGAGAACAGCCAGGGTGCCGTGGCCGCCGTCGTCGAGGGCAACGTGGGCGCCATCGTCGAGGTCAAGTGCGAGACCGACTTCTCGGCGAAGGCCGACGACTTCGTCTCGCTCGTCCAGGACCTCGCCGACGCCGTCGTGTCCGGAGGCGTCGACGCCACCGCCGAGCTCGCCGCCCGCATCGACGAGATCAAGATCGCCAAGCGCGAGAACATCGAGGTCGGCCAGGTCATCCGCATCGAGGGCGCCGACGGCGACATCGTCGACTCGTACCTGCACCTGCAGGACGGGCGCGGGGTCAACGCCGTGCTGGTGCAGCTGCGGGGCGGCACCCGGGAGCTGGCGCACGACATCGCCGTGCACATCGCCTTCACCAAGCCCCCGTTCCTGACCCGGGACGAGGTGCCGGCCGCCGAGGTCGACAAGGAGCGCGAGGCGCTGCTCGAGATCACCAAGGCCGAGGGCAAGCCCGAGCAGGCCTGGCCCAAGATCGTCGAGGGCCGGCTCACCGCCTGGTACAAGGAGCGCGTCCTGCTCGAGCAGGGCTACGTCAAGGACGACAAGCAGTCCATCAGCCAGATGCTGGGCGACGCCGAGCTGGTCCGCTTCGCCCAGGTCTACATCGGCGCCTGAGGCACCGGAGGCGGACGGCATGGGCGACGCAGGCGGCACCGACGAGTCCCGCTGGGCGCGGGTCTTGCTGAAGCTCTCGGGAGAGGCCTTCGCCGGCGACGCCGGCTACGGCATCGACGGCGGCATCGTGTCGGCCGTGGCGGCCGAGATCGTGCAGGTGCGCACCACCTTCGGTGTTGACGTGGCCATCGTCGTCGGTGGCGGCAACATCTGGCGTGGGATGACCGGTGCCGGCGCCGGGATGGACCGTGCGCAAGCCGACTACATGGGCATGCTGGCGACCGTCATCAACGCCCTGGCGCTCCAGGACATCCTCGAGCAGCACGGCCAACCCACCCGGGTGATGACCGCCATCCACATGGCCCAGGTCGCCGAGCCCTACATCCGTCGCAAGGCCATCCGGCACCTCGAGAAGGGCCGGGTGGTCATCTTCGCCGGCGGCACCGGCAACCCCTTCTTCACGACGGACACCACCGCCGCGCTGCGCGCCGTCGAGATCGAGGCCGACGTCCTGCTCAAAGGGACGCACGGGGGCACCGACGGCATCTACACCGACGACCCTCGCACGAACCCCGACGCCACCAAGCTCGACGAGGTCACCTACCTCGACGTGCTCAACCAGGGGCTGCGGGCCATGGACTCGACGGCGATCACCCTGTGCATGGACAACGACCTGCCGATCGTCATGTTCGACCTGCTGGCCTCGGGCAGCGTGCCCGCCCTGTTGCGCGGCGAGCGGGTCGGCACCCTGGTCCGCTGACGGCCGGCGTCGAGGGGCGGCCATCCGCCCTGCCGTACTAGCGTCGACGCCACGCGCTGGGGCTCTCGCAGCCCGCGGCGCCCTCGAGGAGGAACGAAGCACCGGTGAGCACCGACCTGGCAGATCTGGTCCTGGCGGACGTGGACGACAAGATGCGCAAGGGCGTCGAGCACGCCGTGGCGGAGTTCGCCAACATCCGCACCGGGCGGGCGGCCCCGGCGCTGGTCGAGCGGATCCTCGTCGACTACTACGGCAGCGAGGTCCCGTTGCAGCAGCTCGCCGGCTTCTCGGTCCCCGAGGCGCGCCAGCTCGTCATCACCCCGTACGACAAGGGGGCGATGGGCGCCATCGAGAAGGCGATCCAGCACTCGAGCCTCGGGCTGAGCCCGAGCAACGACGGCGTCAACATCCGGCTGAACTTCCCGCCGCTCACCCAGGAGCGCCGCAAGGAGCTGGTGCGCGTCGTCAAGAACATGGCCGAGGACGGGCGGATCTCGTTGCGCAACCTGCGCCGCCAGGGTCGCCACGAGCTCGAAGCGCTGGAGAAGGACCACGAGATCTCCGCCGACGAGCTCACGCGGTACGAAAAGGAGCTGGACAAGCTCATCCACACGCACGAAGCCGAGATCGACGTCGCGCTGGATGCCAAAGAGCGCGAGCTCCTCGAGGATTGACCTCGGGCACGTAGGCACGGAGGACGCACACCATGGCCGGAGGCTCGCTGTTCAACCGCCCCGACGAGGGCGACGACGCAGGCGATGACGTGCCGCACGCGCACCCGCCGGCGGACGCCAACGAGGGCGTGCGCATCATCGGCAAGGAAGACGCCCGTGAGGCGAAGCGCCAGAACGACGCCACCAAGCGGCCGCCGCGCTCGACGGCCCCGCCCGACGGGGTCACGCCGGCGCTGAGCTTCCCGCTCGACGACGACACCGAGGCCACCGAGATCGAGCGGCCCAAGCCGGCGCCCGTGCTGGACGTGTCACCCCCGACCGGCGAGCACGCCCTGCCGCACTGGACCGAGCCGGCGACCGGCAAGGTGCCGAAGGTCGTGATCGGCGACGCCGAGGCCGACGACGACGATCAGGCCTGGTCCGCCTACGCCACGGGCGGTCCGCGCTGGCGTGACGAGCGGACCGGACGCGACGTGGACGACGGCTTCGCGG
>JAGQTE010000165.1 GCA_020439175.1 Acidimicrobiales bacterium
CAGGCCACGGCCACCACAGCGATCACCGCGGCCACCACAGCCACGCCCGCAGCTCGTCTCGCGCCCATCGCGCACCTCCGCCGAAGACGCCGCCGCACATCACGGCAGCATCAACACGCACCACGGTACCCGTCGGGCGGCATCCATACTGCTGCCGTGGATGGTGGGAACACGAGCGACGAGGCCGACCCCCCAGTGGATCGGCGACGCAGATGGAGGCGGTGGTTCGGCATCGCGGCACTGGTGGCGATCGCGGCGCTGTGGCCGTTGGCAGCGGCTGCCGAGGCATCGCCGACGCTCCTCGCCGGGTTGCTGCTCGTCGACGTCGTCGTCGTCTTGGGGTTCACGGTCGCGTGGTACCGCCTGGTCGACCTGCGACTCGAACCGCGACCGAAGCGTTCCGGGGCTACCGCGTCGGAGGCCATGCCCGCCCCGCAGCGCGGATGCGTGGCGGACGCCCTGATCGATCTGGCCCAGTGGCTCGCGTTCGGCGCGCTCGCCTTCGTTGCCGGGGTGCTGTGGAGCTGGCATCCGGCTGCGTCAGTCATCGTCGTCACCAGCATCGTCGCCGGCATCGCCTGGTACGTCGAGCACCGGTCCCGGCCCTCGCCAACGGCAGGCAGCAACGCACCAGGCACGCCTACGGCCGACCGGGAGCCAGGGTCCTGATGGCCTGACGGGCGTACGCTCGGGACCGGCGCGAGCCGACGGCGGACGAGGGGGACTCCGATGGCAGGTCATGAGCAGGGGCGCGACGTCGTCGTCGTCCCGCACACCCACTGGGACCGGGAGTGGTACAAGCCGTACCAGCTGTTCCGGATGCAGCTCGTCGAGCTCGTCGACCAGCTGCTCGACCTGCTCGAGGGCGACCCGTCCTACGCGCACTTCCAGCTCGACGGGCAGATGGCGGTGGTCGACGACTACCTCGAGATCCGGCCCGAGGCGCGGGACCGGATCGAGGCGCTCGCCACCGCCGGGCGCCTGTCGATGGGGCCGTGGTACATCCTGCCCGACGAGTTCCTCGTCTCCGGAGAGACGCTGGTGCGCGACCTCCAGCTCGGGCTGCGCACCGCGACGGCGTTCGGCGGGGCGATGGACGTCGGCTACCTGCCCGACATGTTCGGCCACGTCGCCCAGATGCCCCAGCTGCTGCGCCTCGCCGGGTTCGGGCACACCGTCGTGTGGCGCGGGGTGCCCTCGGCCGTCGACCGGTCCGCCTTCTGGTGGTCCGCCCCCGACGGGTCGACCGTGCGAGCCGAGTACCTGCTCGACGGGTACGGCAACGGCGCCCACCTGCCGACCGGCGCCAAGGACCTCGTCGCCGCCATCGACCGGTTCTGCGACCGCTTCGACGCCTTCCTGCTCGATGACCAGCCGCTGCTGTGGATGAACGGCACCGATCACCTGCTCCCCCAGCCGTGGCTCGGGCGCGTCGTCGCCGAGGCGAACGGCATCGACGACGACCGGCACCTGCGGGTCGGCTCGCTCGCCGACTACCTGGCCGTCGCCCCGACCGAGGGGCTGGCGTCGTGGACCGGCGAGCTGCGCTCGGGCGCCCGCGCCAACCTGCTGATGGGCGTGGCGTCGAACCGCACCGACGTGAAGCAGGCGGCGGCGCGCGTCGAGCGAGGGCTCGAGCGCCTCGCCGAGCCGCTGGCGACGCTGCACCTGCCCGCCGACGCCTGGCCCGGCCCGTTCCTCGACGTGGCGTGGCGCGAGGTGGTGCGCAACTCGGCCCACGACTCGATCTGCGCCTGCTCGCACGACGACGTCGGCCTGGCCGTGCTGCACCGCTTCGCCGAGGCGGGCCAGATCGCCGACGGCATCACCGAGCGGGCGATCGCCGCCGCCGGCGCCGCCATGGCCGAGCCCGGCACGGTGGTCCTCAACCCGTCGGCCCGCCCCCGGCGCGGCGTCGTCGAGCTGCGCCTGCCCGGTCGGGAGCCGGTCGAGGGCACGCAGCTGCTCGGGCACCGCGGCGGCGAGATCGTGTCCGACGGCATCACCCGCGCCAACGCCGCCATCCTGGTGCAGACGGCGCTCGACGCCATGCCCGAGCTGGCCAGCTCCACGGCCGAGATCGACGACGACGGCGTGCTCGACGTGCGGCTCGAGCGCGGCGACGGCGGCGGGGCCCGCGGCGTCGGCACCCCCGTGCGCGACGTGGTGCTCGGCGCCGCCGCCGAGGACCCCGACGCTCCAGCACGCCTCACCGTCGTGACGCCCGAGATGCAGAAGGTGCTGGCGTGGACCGGCGAGGTGCCCGGCTACGGCTGGACGACGTGGGCCTCCACACCGCTCGACGTGGCGCCGGTGGCGGCGGCGGTCGACGACGACGGCACCGTGCACATCGGCAACGGCATCGCCGAGATCGACGTCGACCCGGCGACCGGCACGTTCGCCTGCAACGGCACGACCGGGCTCGGCCGCCTCGTCGACGACGGCGACACGGGCGACACGTACAACTACAACCAGCCGGGCGGCGACGTCGTCGTCGACGTGCCCGACGCCGTGACGGTGCGGGTGCTCGAGCACGGCCCGCTGCGGGCGCGCGTCGCCATCGACCGGCGCTACACCTGGCCGACCCACGCCGCCGGCGACGCCCGCCGGGGCGAGGTGGCGGTCGACACCACGACGACGCTCGAGGTGCAGGCCGGCTCACCCCTGGTGCGGGTGAGTGTGTCGCTCGACAACCCGGCGCGCGACCATCGGCTGCGGGTGTGGTTCCCGCTGCCCGAGGCGGCCGACCACTCGCTGGCCGAGTGCGCCTTCGCCGCCGTGTCCCGCCCGACCGTCGCCGAGGGCGGACCGACCGAGCTGCCGCTGGCGACGTACCCGTCCCGACGGTTCGTGTGCGCCGGCGGACTCACGGTCGTGCACGAGGGCCTGCTCGAGTACGAGCTGGTCGAGCTCGACGGCGACGACCAGGCGCATGCGTTGGCCCTGACGTTGCTGCGCTGCACCGGGCGGATCTCGCAGCTGCCGATGCGCTACCGGCCGCTGCCCGCCGGACCGACGACGCCGACGCTCGACGCCCAGATGCCCGGCCACCAGGAGCTGCGCTTCGCCGTCGCCGTCGGCGGGGCCGCTGCCGGGGATGACGACGCCGTCGCCGCCCAGGCCTACGCCCTCGCCGACGAGGCCTTCACTCCCCTGGCGACGGTGCGGGCCCGGGGTGGCGGTGACCGTCCGGCGACGGGCTCGGCGCTCGAGGTGCACGGCGCCGAGGTGTCGGCGCTGCGGCGCGTCGGCGGCGTGGTGGAGCTGCGGCTCGTGAACACGGCCGGCACGCCGGCGACGGCAACGGTCGTCGGCCGCCAGGGCTGGGTGGTCGACCTGCGCGGCACCCCCGTCGCTCCCTTCGCCGAGCGTGTCGACCTGCGCCCTTACGAGATCGTCACCCTCCACCTCACCTGATCTGACTCGTTCGTGTGGTGCCTACCCGCGCCGGCGCGGCTGGACACCACACGAACGGGCTGGCTCCTATGCACTGGCCGACCTCGC
>JAGQTE010000166.1 GCA_020439175.1 Acidimicrobiales bacterium
ACCGCCATCCCGGACACCAACCCGGAGGTCGTCGCCGCCGTCGAGCGCCAGGTGCCGGTGCGCCGTCGCGCCGAGCTGCTGGCTGCCATCTGCCGGCAACGTCGCACGGTGGCCGTCGCCGGCACCCACGGGAAGACGACGACGTCGTCGATGCTGGCCCTGGTGCTGATGCAGGCGGGGTTGCACCCGTCGTTCATCATCGGCGGCGACGTCAACGAGATCGGCACGGGGGCCGTGTGGGACACCGACGGCGATCTGTTCGTCGTCGAGGCGGACGAGAGCGACGGCACCTTCCTGGAGCTGGCGCGCCACGCCGCCGTCGTGACCAACGTCGAGCCCGATCACCTCGAGCACTACGGCGGCTGGCCTGCGTTGGAGGCGGCGTTCGATCGGTTCGTCGCCGAGACCTCGGGCCCGGTGGTGCTGTGTGCCGACGACGCCGGTGCGGCAGCCCTGGCGGAGCGGCACGACGCCCGGACCTACGGCTTCGCCGGAGGCGCTGACGTCACCGGCGAGGTGCTCGAGGCCACCGGCGCCGGGACCCGGTTCGCCGTGCGGGTCGACGGTGCCGTGCTCGGCGAGGTGCACCTGCCGATCGCCGGCATGCACAACGCCCGCAACGCGCTCGGGGCGGTGGCGGCGGGCCTGGCCCTCGGCGCTCCCTTCGACGCCGCGGCCGAGGCGCTCGGACGGTTCGCCGGCGTGGCGCGCCGGTTCCAGCACCGGGGGGTGGCCGGCGGCGTCACCTTCATCGACGACTACGCCCACCTGCCGACGGAGGTCCGGGCCGCCATCGCCGCGGCGCGCGCCGGCGACTGGCAGCGGGTGGTGTGCGTGTTCCAGCCGCACCGGTACTCGCGCACCGCGACGTTGTGGCAGGACTTCGCCGGGGCGTTCGACGACGTCGACCTGTTGATCGTGACCGACATCTACGCCTCGGGTGAACGGCCACGACCGGGCATCACGGGGAAGTTGGTGCTCGACGCCGCCCTCGACGCCGCGCCGGACCTCGCCGCCGCCTGGCTGCCCCACCGTGACGACCTGGTCCGGTACCTGGCGGCGCAGCTACGCCCCGGCGACCTGTGCCTCACCCTGGGCGCCGGGGACCTGACGACGCTGCCCGACACCGTGCGCGAGCTGCTGGGGACGGCGTGAGCGTCGCCGCACCCTCGCCCGTCGGCCGCGCCGCGGCGATGCTCGGGAGCCTGGCGAAGCGGCAGGTGCCGATCGGCCCGCTGACGACCTACCGGGTGGGCGGTCCGGCGGCGCTGTTCGTACGGGTGGAGCGGGACGAGGATCTCGCCGCCGTGGGTGCCGCCGTCCGGGAGACGGGCATCGACGTGCTGGTGGTGGGCAAGGGATCGAACCTGTTGGTGGCCGACGCCGGCTTCGACGGGTTGGCGCTGGTCCTGGGCGAGCACTTCGCCGCGATCGAGATCGTGGGCACGACCGTGCGCGCCGGGGGCTCGGCGGCGTTGCCGGTCGTGGCCCGCCGAACGGCGGCGGCGGGGCTCACCGGGTTCGAGTGGGCGGTCGGGGTCCCCGGTTCGATCGGCGGCGCGGTGCGGATGAACGCCGGCGGCCACGGGTCGGACATGGCCGCCTCGCTGCGGCGGGTCCGCGTCCTGGACCTGCGCACGGGCGAGGATAACGAGGTGCCCGCCGCCACCTTGGAGTTGCAGTACCGCCGTTCTGCGGTACGCGCGCAGGACCTGGTCCTGCGCGCCGACCTCGAATTGGCCGCCGGCGACCGCGCCACCGCCGAGGCCACCATCGCCGACATCGTGCGCTGGCGCCGAGAGCACCAACCGGGCGGGCCCAACGCCGGTTCGGTCTTCACCAACCCGCCCGGCGACTCGGCGGGCCGACTCATCGACGCCGCCGGCTGCAAGGGGCTACGCCTCGGCACGGCGATCATCTCGCCCAAGCACGCCAACTTCATCCAGGCCGACGACGGCGGTCGCGCCGACGACGTCGTGGCGCTGATGCGGGAGGTGCGCCGCCGCGTCCTGGAGCACAGCGGGGTGTCGCTGCACCCCGAGACGCGCATGGTCGGCTTCGGCCCCACGGCGTTGGACGACGGCCGATGACCGTCGTCGACGCCCCGCCGAAGCGGCGTCGTTCGGCCGACGACGACGCCGACCCGCGCATCGCCCGGAGACGAGCGGCGGTGGCGGTCGACCGTCAGCGCCGGCGCGCCCGGCGGTGGACAGCGCTCGCCGTGGTCGGCACCGTCGTGGCGCTCGGGTGGGGGCTTGCTCGCAGCCCCCTGGCCGACATCGATCACCTCGAGGTGCGCGGGGCGCCCAACGTCGGCACGGACGCCGTGGTGCGTGCCTCGGGCCTGGCGCTCGGCCAGCCGATCCTGGCCGGTGACGGCGCCGCCATCGCCGGCATCGAGGCGCTGCCCTGGGTGGCCGAGGCCACGATCGAGCGCGATCTGCGCCACGGTGCCGTCGTCGTCGACGTGGTCGAGCGGCGCCCGACAGCGGCGGTCGACGCCGGTGACGGGACCTGGGTGCTCGTCGATGACGCCGGTGTCGCCGTCGAGCGGCGCACTGATCGCCCGACCGGCGCCGTCGGCGTCGGGCCGTCGGCCCTGACGATCCCCATGGTGGCGGTGCGTGGGGTCGCCGCGCCGGAGGTCGGGTCCGACGCAGCCGACGACCTGCGCGGCGCCCTCGACGTCGCCGAGGCCCTGCCGCCCGGCGTGGCCACCCGCGTCGACGCCATCGTCGTCGACGGCGAGGACCTCGAGCTCGCGCTTCGCCCCGCGGGACGCGTGCGCGTCGGCCGGGCGACCGAGATCGACGCCAAGGTGCGCTCGTTGCAGGCCGTGCTGGCACAGGTCGATCTGACCGATCTGTGCGCCGTCGACCTCCGTGTTCCGGGCTCGCCGGTGGTTGACCGGAGCCAGCCGTGCGCCTAATGTTCGGCGCGCTTCGAGGAGGTGGGGGAACCCTCAACCTCGACTCGAGCGTGAGGCCGGGCGCCGTGTGCCCGGCTTCGGGCGTTTCGAGGCGGGCCGCGTCGATGCAGCGGGAAGGATGGTCACATGCCTGACCGGCTCTTCGACCCGGATCAGCTGACCAGTGGGCCCACGGGGAGCGGGCCCGAACCAACGGCCACCGCGGGAGACGACACGGCGTCCACCCCGGACCACATCGACTCCGCCACGAACACCCCCACAGGGGAGGTAGCAGATCCCATGGCAGGCAATCCGCAGAACTACCTGGCCGTCATCAAGGTCGTCGGCGTCGGCGGCGGTGGCTGCAACGCCGTCAACCGGATGATCGACGCCGGGCTCAAGGGCGTGGAATTCATCGCGGTGAACACCGACGCGCAGGCCCTGTTGATGAGCGACGCCGACACGAAGGTCGACATCGGTCGCGAGCTCACCCGCGGGCTCGGCGCCGGTTCGGATCCCGAGGTCGGCCGGCAGGCCGCCGACGACCACCGCCAGGAGCTCGAGGAGGTGCTCAAGGGCGCCGACATGGTCTTCATCACGGCGGGCAAGGGCGGCGGCACCGGCACCGGTGCCGCACCGGTCATCGCCGAGGTGTCCAAGAGCCTGGGGGCGCTCACCATCGGTGTGGTCACCCGGCCGTTCGGCTTCGAGGGCCGCCGTCGCGCCGTGCAGGCCGAGCAGGGCATCCAGAAGCTCAAGGAGAAGGTCGACACCCTGATCGTCATCCCCAACGATCGGCTGCTCACCGTCAGCAACGACAAGACGTCGGTGCTCAACGCCTTCAAGATGGCCGACGAGGTGCTGCTGCAGGGTGTGCAGGGCATCACCGACCTGATCACCACGCCCGGCCTGATCAACACCGACTTCGCCGACGTGAAGATGATCATGAGCGACGCCGGGTCGGCGCTGATGGGCATCGGCTACGGCTCGGGCGAGGGCCGCGCCCTCAACGCCGCCCGCGCCGCCATCTCGAGCCCGCTGCTCGAGGCGTCCATCGAGGGCGCACGGGGCATCCTGTTGACCATCGCCGGCGGGTCGGACCTCGGCCTGTTCGAGGTGAACGAGGCAGCGGAGGTGATCCACGGCGTGGCGCACCCCGACGCCAACATCATCTTCGGCACGGTGATCGACGACGAGATGGGCGACGAGGTGCGCGTCACGGTCATCGCCGCCGGGTTCGATCGCTGGGAGGACGGCCGCCAGCAGGCGAGCGGCGGCGGGGGAGGCACCCGGTCGGCGCCCGAGCCGGTGCGCGACGTCTTCGCCGGCGTCGAGGAGGACGAGGAGCTCGGCGAGGACGACGACGACTTCGACGTCCCGTCGTTCCTCAAGTGACCGACGCCGGTCGTCGAGCGTGCACCATCTGATGCGGCCCCGCTTCGGCGGGGCCGTGCCGCGTCCGGGGGATCGGGCGTGCAGGGACTGATCGTCCACCGTGCCGCCGCCAGCGGTCGCACCGTCGGGCTGGCGCGCACGACGCGGGCGCTGGGCGACCTGCGCATCGACGGCGAGCCGGTGGCGCTGGCCGAGCGACGCCGGGTCATCGCCCGGGCGCTGCTCGGTGCCGATCCCACCGCCGACGGGCGCCCGGTCGACGAGCACCGATGGGCCTGGCTGCGCCAGGTGCACGGTCCGTCGGTGGCGGTCGTGCGTCCCGGTGAGGCGCTGCCGGCAGGGATCGAGGCCGACGCGCTCGTCACCGACCGCCCCGGCGTGCTGTTGGCGGTGCACACCGCCGACTGCGCCCCGGTGAGCTTCGTCGACGCGGCCGCCGGCGTCGTCGGCGTCGCCCACGCCGGCTGGCGCGGGGTCGCCGCCGGCGTGCTGGACCGCACCCTCGACGCCATGGCCGACCTCGGCGCCGAGGCGCCGACAGCGGTGCTCGGGCCGTGCATCCACGCGCCGTGCTACGCGTTCGGCGAGCAGGACCTCGACGAGGTCGCGGCCGTGCTGGGCGACGAGGTGCGGGGGACCACCGCGTCCGGCGCTCCGGCGCTCGACCTGCCGGCGGCCGTGCGCACGGCGCTGGCCCGGCGCCAGGTGCCGCTGCGGACCGAACCGGACTGCACGGCATGCGGCGCCGCCACCTGGTACTCGCACCGGGCCCGAGCCGAGGTCGGCCGGATGGCGCACCTCACCTGGATCGAACCGTGATCGACGCCGCCACGGTGCAGGCCAACCTGGCCCGTGTCCACGAGCGCCTCGCCGCCGCCGGTGGGGACGTCGGGGCCATCACCGTCGTCGCCGTGACCAAGGCCTTCGACGCGCCGGTGGCCGCCGCCGCGCTCGCCGCCGGCATCGGGGACCTGGGCGAGAACTACGCCCAACAGCTGCTGGCCAAGGTGGCGGCGTTCGCCGACGCACCGCCGGCGATGGCGCCGCGCTGGCACATGATCGGCTCGCTGCAGCGCAACAAGGTGCCGGCGTTGGCGCCCCACGTCGACTGCTGGCAGACGGTGGACCGGCTGTCGCTCGGCACCGCCATCGCCCGCCGGGCGCCCGGGGCCACGGTGCTGGTGCAGGTCAACGCCACCGACGAGCCCCACAAAGGGGGCTGCCCACCCGAGCAGGCGTCCGAGCTGGTCGGCGCGCTGACCGACGCCGGACTGCAGGTGCGCGGGCTGATGGCGGTGGGCAAGGCGGGCGACGACGACGGCACCGCCCGGGCGTTCACCACCGTCGCGCACCTGGCCGACCGCCTCGATCTTCCGGTGCGATCCATGGGCATGTCCGGCGACCTCGAGCTCGCCGTCCGGGCCGGGACCACCATGGTGCGGGTCGGTCGCGACCTGTTCGGTGCCCGTCCGGATGCGCGCCCGGGGTCCGGTGGCGTGGGAGACTGATGCGAACCTGTGCTCAGATGGGCGCGCGGGAGGACGAATGGCAGGCTTTCTCAATCGAGCCATGAACTACCTCGGGTTGACGCCCGACGACGAGTTCGAGGCGTACGAGGACGACGTGGCCCCGGAGCCGGTCGACGATCGGCGTCCGGCGCCGGTGCGCCCGGCGCCCGAGCCGGCGCCCACCCGGCCGACGGCCGCCGCCCCACCGGCTGCGGCACCGGCGAAGCCGGCACAGAAGGCGCCGCAGAAGGCGGCCA
>JAGQTE010000167.1 GCA_020439175.1 Acidimicrobiales bacterium
CATCTTCGGTACGGCGATCGCCGAGGCGATGGCCGCCACGGCCGTGCTGTCGTCGGCCGGCCGGGTGGGCGCCGCGCTCGAGGCGCTGGCGGCGACAGGCGTCTGCGACGAGGCCATCCTCGTGCCCGGCACGGTCGACCCCGCGTGCATCGACGCCACGGTCGCCGCCGTCGGGGCATGGCGTGGCTGACGCCGCCACCCGCCGGCGGTGGTTCTGGCCCGTCGTCGCCGTGCTGATCGGCCTGCGGGTGCTGTCGCTGGTGGTCGCCCTCGGCAGCGGCCAGGAAGCACCCGACAGCATCCTCGGCGGCGACGCCCGCCGCTACCACGAGATCGCCTTTGCCGAGGGCACCCCGTACGAGGACTTCGCCGTCGAGTACCCACCCGGCGCCCTGGTCGCCATCGTCGCCGTCGACGACCTGGACCCGGTCGCCATGCTGTGGAAGCTCGGCTGGTCCCAGCTGGCGCTGGAGCTGGTGACCGCAGCGGTGCTGTGGTGGGCGTGGGGCCGGGCCGCCCTGCTCGCCTACCTGGTGCTCGGCACGCCGTTCCTGCTCTACCCGTTCCCCTACTTCCGTGTCGACCTGGTGGCCGTGGCCCTGGCGACCGGTGGCATGGCGCTGCTGCGCAAGCGCCACGACCTTCCTGCCGGCGTGGTCACCGCCGCTGCCGTGCTGGCCAAGGCGTGGCCGATCGTGCTCGGTGGCGCCTTCGTCGTCGAGCGGCGCGGACGGGCCCTCGGGGCGTGGATGGCCGCCGGCGTCGCTCTGGTGGCGGGCTGGGTGCTGTGGGCCGGCACGGCAGGGCCGATCGAGGTCTTCTCGTTCCGCGGCGCCACCGGCTGGCAGATCGAGAGCCTGCCCGGCATCGTCGTGCACGCCCTGGCCCCCGAGCGCGCCAAGGTCGAGTCGGGCGCCTGGCGCACCGGCGTGATGCCCGGTTGGAGCCGCCCGGTGCTCACCCTGCTCTCGTTCGGCGGTGCGGCGTTGGCATGGGTCCTCGCCGACCGGCGCCGCCGGGCCGGGGCCGGCGACCACATCACGTTCGGCCTGGCACCGCTCGTCGCCATCACCAGCCTGCTCGTGTTCGCACCGATCATCTCGCCGCAGTACCTGCTGTGGGTGGTGCCGTGGGCGGCGATCCTCGTCGCCGCCGGCGATCGGCTGCTCGGGGCGCTCACGCTGGCGGCCGTCGCCGCCTCCACGTTCGGGATGCTGTTCATCCTCGACCAGATCGAGGGCGGCCTCCTCGGCGTCGGGCCGGTGCTGGTGCGCAACGGGCTGCTCGTGGCGATCTTCGCCATCGGCATGGCCCAGCTCGCCGGCTGGGCGCGCTCGGGCGCTCAGGTGGCGGCCAGCAACGTGATCGCCCCGATGAGCGACAGCGCGCCGACCAGGTCGAGCGTGGAGGTCAACAGCGGCACCCCGTGATTGTCCGGGTCGAGGCCGAGGCGCACCGTGACGATGGCGCCGTAGTAGGCCACCACCATCGCCACGAACGTCGACACGAGTCCCCCGCCCAGCGCGATGGCCACCATCCGCAGCGGGCCCGGGCTGGCCATGCCGAACACCCAGGCGACGATGTCGGCCGAGACCGCCAGCAGCACGAACACCGGGACCGCCAGCAACAGGATCAGGGCGAAGTCGATGCGCGCGGCGCGCTGCGGGCGCGCCGTCGGTTCGATGATGCCCAGGTGCAGCTTGGACGACAGCCGGCTCGACAGCACCCCGCCGAGCGCGCCGGTGTCCTCGAGGAACGGCGGGACGAGCACCAGCAGCGCCGGGTAGGCGATGAGGTGATCCAGCTGCTGCTCGATCGTCACGCCCGCGGCGATGTCGATGGCGCTGGCCACGAGCAGGACCGGAACCGACTCGCGCACGATGCGCCGCAGCACGGCGTGCTCGGCGCGCCACGCCAGCACCAGGGCCACGACGGCGGCGATGACGCACAGCACCGCCACCACCACGGTGACACCGGTGAGCCCGACGAGCAGGCTCGCCAGCACCAGGCTCGGCAGCGTGACCATGTCCCCGGAGGCGGTCACCAGCGGGGCCGCCACGTTGTCCATGTCCCAGCTGCGCCGGACGGCCAGCGTGGCGACGCCGAGCGTGACGCCGAGGACGATGACCGAGCTCAGCACGCCGCCGAGCACGGAGATCACCACGAAGTCGGCCACCGAGATGGAGTCGTTGCCGAAGATCCCGGCGACGGCGCGCGCCGCGAACGCCATGGCGACGGCGATGACGAGCGTCAGCACGCCCGACGCCCAGATGTTCTGGCCGACCAGGGTCTCGCGACGCCGGCTGAGCGAGAACTGGCCGGTGTGGATGGCCGTGCCGAGCCGGCTGCCCAGCGCGCCGTAGATGTTGCCCCGCATGCCGATGGCGGCGGGGATCAAGATGATCAGGCCGGGCAGCTCCTCGAGGCGCCCCGTGATGCCCGCCAGCGTGACGCCGGCGAGGAGGTCACCGCCGGACGAGACGAGCAGCGCGGCAAAGGCCTGCCGCAGTGCGGCGGCCTCGGTGCCGAGCGCAGCACGCAGGCGCGCGACGAACGAGAGCGGTGCCGGAAGTCGCATGGCGACTCGGAGGCTCCTGCGTGCGTGCTGCCACGGGGCGACACCTTAGGGGAGACGAACCGAGGGGCCCCAACGGGGCCCCTCGGGAGACCTCTGCTGCCCCGCAGTGCGGAGCGGGAGAGCGGCGAACTCCCAACGAAGCAGAGACGTCGAGGCGGGGGTGGTCGGCGATCCCCCTACCTCGAGAACGTCATCGTGCGGGACCACCGGAACGATATGCCCACCCGACAAGATTCCGACGATCACCTTAGTCCGGGCGCCACCTCGAAGCCACTGTCGGCGGTGTCCGCCTGACGCACTGCGCGCTCAGGCCCAGGGGCACCGTCGGGGCCAGCTCCGTCGACGGCGCGCGCCGCGGCCCGGCGCGTCGCCAGCTCCTGGGCCGCCCACGCCGCGCCGGCGATGAGCACGATGACGAAGAAGCTCAGCACGCGCTGGAAGCGCAGCAGCCACTCGACCGGTGCGACCGACGTCGGCCACACCAGCGCCGTCACGCTGGCGACCACCACGATGTAGCTCGGACGGAACCGTCCCACGCCCGAGGCTGCCAGCAGCGCGAAGCCGGCCGGGAGGTACCACGGCCACACCACCGGGCCGAGCAGGACCATGGCGAGCATGCCGAGACCGACGGCGCGGGCCACGCCCCACTCGTCCGCCTTGGCGACGCACCACCCCATCGCCACGAGGCCACCGAGCAACCCGAGCATGCGGACCGGCCCCACGAGGAGCTCGGCGTTGTCGGGTGCGATGCCCACGGCATGCGCGAGGTCGGTGGCGAAGTAGCCCAGGATCGTCATCAGGGAGAAGGTGTCCATCACCTTGCCCGTGCTGCGCAGGGCGAGGATCCAGCCGATGCCGATGCCGGCCATGACGCACAGCACCGCCAGCATCGCCAGCGACGACAGCCCCACCTTGGCCATGCTGGCGATCCGTTTGCGCACGGGCGCACCCTTGCCGGCCCAGACCCAGGCGACCACGACGAGGGCCAACGCTGCGGGCAACTTCACCGCCGCCGCCGCGGTCAGCAACACGACGGTGAGCACCTTGCGGTTGCGGCGCTCGGCCGCCAGGCCGAGGAGCAGGAACCCCATCATCAACGCGTCGTTGTGCCCGCCGCCCATCAGGTGGATCACCACCAACGGGTTGACCACGCCCAAGGCCAACGCCGTCGCCGGCTGCACCCGCAGGGAGCGGGCGAGCAGCACCGTGCCGACGCCCGACATGATGACGCCGATGGTCGCCAACCCACGGAACAACCAGACGGCGGTCGCCGGATCGTGGCCCGACAACCGCACCGCGCCCTCGGAGGTGAGGATCGACACGGGTCCGTACGGCGCCGGCGCCGTCCGCCACACGGGGTCCACCGGGTAGAGGAACTCGCCGCGTCCCAACATGACGGGACCGTTGGCCGTCGGGTCGATCCCGCGGGTGATCATCTCGCCCTGGGCGGAGTAGCTGTAGACGTCGTTGCTGAGCAGCGGCGGCCCCAGGAGCACGGGGACCGTCCACACCAGACCCACCAGCACCACGACCTGCAGGCCACGCTTGACCCCCATGCGATCGGTGAGGCCGACCATGCCGACCCAGCCGATGCCGGTGAGCACGACCCCGACGGCGAAGACGAACCCCGCGGCGAACGGCGACGGCGGATGCGGGACGCCCGGCAGGGTCAACCGCCACGACGCCGGAGCGTTCGCCCAGACGGGAGCGGTGGCCACGATGGTGAGCAGGCCGGCGAACCCGGCGAGCGCCGTCAGGGCGATGCGGACGAGCAGACGGTTGCGGCTCGTCGGCAACGGCGGCGGATGATGCGGCGACACGGGGTCGTCGGCGTCGACCGCGCCGTGGCGCAGATCGTGCGCGAGCTGGCGGATCGCAGCAGCGGCACCACGTCGCCGGACCGGCGCCGTGCCCGCCAGGTCGTCGAGGCCGGGGGTGCTGATCCCGTAACGCTACTGCAACACGCAGTCGCGGGGGAAGCGTCTCCGGTCACACAGCCGGAATTGGGCTCGGCACTCCGGCATGCCGCGCTGGTCAGCCCAATTTCGGGAGCGGGAGACGCGCCGCGGCCGCCGGAGCTCGGCTGACCACCTCTGCAACGGCGGGAACCGATCCCATCCGCCACCCGAGAACCTCACTCCGACGGCCAGACGGGAGCGTACCCGCGTCGGCGCAGCTCAGCTCGCTGTCGTCGCCTCGTACGAGTTCGGAGCCACCTGCAGCGACGAGGCGTCGACGAACTCGAAGTCGGCGCCGGTCAGCCGGCCGAGGGTGCGCAGCTGGTCGTTGTCCCAGCGCGCATCGGGGACGCCGCTCAGGTAGAAGGCCGATCCGTTGTCGGCCACCACGGCGCCGTAGGTCTTGAGCGCCCGCACGATCGGTTGGGCCTGCGGCGGGAAGGTCGACTCGTCGACGGACGGCTTGAGCCGCAGCCAGGCCCCCATGGGCGCGACGGCAGCGGAGGTCGTGCTCCCGGCCTGGTGGCTCGCCGGCCACACGTAGGTCCGTCGGGTCTGGGGCAGCGTCACGCGGATGGCGTGCAGCACCTTGCCCGCCTCGACCTCCTCGTAGCGGACCAGGCCCGGCAGGATCGGCAGGCCGGCGGCGTCGGCGGACGTCCACCCTGCTGGTCGCATGGCGTTCGAGCGCATGTCCCACACGGCACCCGACCCGGCGCTCCACGCGCCGGCGCCCGCCGGATACGCGGCGTACAGCTCGGCCAGGCGACAGGTGTCGCGGTCGACCAGCAGGATGTGGCGGTCGCCGGTCGAGCCGTTGCCGCCCTCGATCGACGGGTTGGCCGGCACGCGGTACGGCCCGGCATCGCTCTCGTCGGCGTAGGTGAACGTGACCGCCGCTGCGGGGACCGAGCCGTCGACGACGTCATAGGGGATGCCGATCGGCCCGCCGTCCCACAGGCCCGAGCCGAAGTCGGCGTGCACCGTGCGGGTCGACCCGGCGCTGGCGATCCACGACGCTGAGGAGGGGTGCGCCGGCAACCCGGTGACCCGTGCGCGCCAGAAGCTGTTGGCCGGCGTGATGGTGCACCCGGTCACGCCGGGGATGGGCACGAACTCGCACGACGTGACGAGCAACGCCGCCACGCCCACGATGGCGCACGCCATCAGCCGTCGGGTGCGGTGAGGGTTCCGCATGACCCACCTCTCGATGGTCGGGCCGCCTAGACGAGAGACAGTACCAAGCCGACCTGGCCGAGGTGATAGGTCACGATGATCGCCATCGGCATCCACGGCCTGCTGTCGAGGAACCGGTTGAACGCGATCAGTGCGTCGGAGGCGTAGAAGAGCAGCGCACCGACGATCGCCGGGGCGCTGACCCGCCCGAACGCCGCCACGACCATCGCCGAGATGACCCCGACGTACGCCATCACCGGGACCACCAGCTCGGGGTGACCGTCCTGCACGCCGCGCACGATGTGGCGCCCGAGCGTCGCCAACGACACCACGACCAGCACGAACCCGACCAGCAGGCCGCCGGAGCTGACGCCCGCCACCAGCATCCCGATCACGTAGCAGAGGTGCCCGACGAGGAAGGAGCCGAGGCCACCGACGAAGAGCTTCTCCTGGTTCGGCAGCATCAAGAACACATCGCCGAGGAGACCGAACGCCAGGGCGGCCACGAACCAGGCCCGCGCCGTCGGGTCGACCGGGTCCAGCGCCACGGTGGCCGCGATGAGCACCGCCATCGTCGCCGGCTTGGCCACGTACTCGAGCGGCTTGTTGTGCAGGCCGACCGCGATCCAGTCGGCCACGGCGACGACGAGCGTGAGCGCCAGCAGCACGGCGGCGGCGCCGGTCACGAACCGGCTCCGTCGACCAGCGTCCGCAGCAGCGGCGCCACGATCGTGCAGGCGTCGGGCACCACGGGGGTGTCGCCCAACCACGCGTCGAGCTCGGCGAGCGGCACCGTACCCAACTCGACGACCTCGCCGTCCGCCGGGGCCAGCGGACCGTCCCAGCGCGCCAGGTAGACGTCGCCGACCTCACGCACGTCCTCGTCGTCGTGCATGCCATGCCCCAGGTGCTCGAGCGCGACCCCGTGGACTCCGGCCTCTTCGGCGAGCTCCCGTTCGGCCGCCACGGCCGTCGCCTCCCCGGCGGCGACGACACCGCCGAAGGCGCAGTCCCAGCGGCCGGGCCACATGTCCTTCCAGTCGGCACGTCGGTGGGTCACCACCAGGCCGTCGCTGCGCAGCAGGACCACGAACACCGACCGGTGCCACAGGTTCTCGGACCGGACCCGGGCGCGCTCGACCGTGTCGAGGGTCGCGCCGGTCATCGGGTCGATCACCTCGACCCGCTCGCTCATGCCAGCTCCCGCGCCCGGGCCAGACCCTCGTCGAAGCTCGCTCCCTCCGCCACGAGCGCGCGCAGCTGCATGACGTGGCGTGGACGGTTCATGCCGAGCACGGCGACGACGCGATCGTCACGGCCGTACAGGGCGACGAAGCGATGCTCGGCCGTATCGCCGATCACCACCTCGACCCGATCGTCGGGGCCCGACAGGCCGGCGAGTTGGATCTTGCGGTCGTACTGGTCGGACCAGAACCACGGGACCGGGTCATAAGCCTCGAGCGGGCGGTCGATGAGGCCGCCCTCGGCCAGCAGGGTGCGCGCCGCCGCTTCCCCCGACTGCACGGCGTGCTCCCAATGCTCGAGCCGCAGGGATCGGCCGAACCGCCGGCTGGGCCAACGCACGATGTCGCCGACCGCGACGATGCCGGGCGCGGCGCGCAGGTGCTCGTCGCACACCACGCCGTCGTCGATCGTCAAGCCGGAGCCGGCCAGCCAGTCGATGCGCGGCGCCACCCCGATGCCGACGACCACGACCGATGCCTCGACGACGCTCCCGTCGGCGAGGGCGACCGCACGGACGCGGCCGCCGTCGTCCGCCACCAGGTGATCGACGCCGACGCCGAGCCGCAGGTCGACGTCGTGTGAGCGGTGCAGATCGGCGCAGACCGCCCCCATCGCCGCGCCCAGCACCCGTTCGAGCGGCACGGGCGCCGCCTCGAGCACGGTGACAGGCAGGCCCCGTCCCCGGCAGGTCGCCGCCACCTCGGCGCCGATGAAGCCGGCGCCGACGACGACCACCCGGTCGGGCTCGGCGTCGAGGTCGGCCCGCAGCGCCAGGCAGTCGTCGAGCGTTCGCAGCACGTGCACCCCGCCGAGCGCCGCTGCTCCCGGCAGCGTGCGCGGCGTCGCTCCGGTCGCCAGCACGAGCGTCTCGAACGGCAGGCGCCGTCCGTCGCCCAGCTGCACCGACCGGTCCTGCAGGTCGAGTCGCACGGCATGGTGCCCGCGCTCCCACGTGAGGTCGAGGTCGGCCTTGGCCGCGCCGAGCACGACGCGCTCGGGTCCCCAGGTGCCGGCCAGCACCTCCTTCGACAGCGGTGGGCGGTCGTAGGGATCGCCGAGCTCGGGCTCGACGACGGTGATGGTGCCGTCGAAGCCCTCGCCGCGCAGCGTCTGCGCCGCGGTCAGGCCCGCCAGCGAGCCGCCCACGATCGTGACGGCGCCGAACGGCATGGCGGGTCAGTCCTCGATCGAGATGGCCTGCTTGGGGCAGCGACGCACCGCTTCTTCGACCTTGGGCCGCAGGTCTTCGCTCGGCGTCTCATCGAGGACGTAGAGGAAGTCGTCGTCGCGCACCTCGAAGACCTCGGGGGCGATGCCCATGCACACGGCGTTGCTCTCGCACAGATCGAAATCGACCACGACGCGCATCGTGGGTCCTCCTTCGCTGGGTGGTGGTCCGCATCTTGTCAGAAGATCGAGTAGCCGCCGTCCACCACGATGGTGTCGCCGGTGTGGAAGGCCAGCGTCGGGTCGGCGAGGAACACCGCCGCCGGGCCGAGGTCCGACGGCACGCCCCAGCGGCGCGCCGGCGTGCGCCCGATCGTGGCGTCCACGAACTTCGGGCTGGCCTGGTCCGGGTCGAGCATGCCCGACGCCGTCCACCCCGGCAGGATGGCGTTGGCGCGGATGCCGTGCCGGGCGAGCTCGACCGCCAGCCCGCGGATCATGGCGATGACGCCGGCTTTGGCCGCGGCATAGTGCTGCATGCGCGGCGCGCCGTGGATGGCCGACACCGAGCTCGTCGCCACCAGCGCCCCGCCCGCGCCGCGCTCGACCATGTGGCGGGCCCCGGCGCGCAGGCTCAAGAACGCACCATCGAGGTTGACTGCCTGCACCCGTCGCCACTCGTCGAGGCTCATGTCGACGAACGGCGCGTACCCACCGACCCCGGCGTTGGCGATCAGCGCGTCGACCTGGCCGAGCTCGTCGAGCGTGCGCGCCATGGCGGCGTCGACCTGCGCTTCGTCGCTCACGTCGCAGGCGCAGGCGATGATCCGTCGCTCGCCCGGGAGGTAGG
>JAGQTE010000168.1 GCA_020439175.1 Acidimicrobiales bacterium
CAGAGCGGCGCGACGCCGCCGATGGCCGGCATCGTGCCCGAGGGCGGCGGCCCGTCGGCCCTGCCGCCGATCGTGCCCGGCACACGGATGCTGGTGGTGGACTACGCCGACTTCCACGCCATGGACTACCTGGCGGGTGCCTCGACCGTCTACAGCGGCGGCGTCTACCAGAGCGCCGGGTTCCTGGTGGCACCGCTGGCGATCGAGCCCGGGTCGCGCATCGCCCGCATCGATGTCTACGGGGTCAAGGCTGGTGCCGGCGTCGTCACCTTCGCGCTCCACCGGACGAGGCCCGACACGGCACAAGCCAGCACGGTGACGGCCATCCCGGTGTCGGGGTCGCCCATCCTCAACGGCGCCTACGCGCCGGTGACGCCGCTGGCGGTCGGGGCGGGGGAGCGGCTGTCGCTGCGCGCCACCGGGGGGCCCACGGGCGCCGCGCTCGGCGCCATCGTGCAGTACTTCGACGCCAAGCCACAGCTCAACCTGCTCAACGCCCCGGTGCGGGTGTACGACTCGCGCAGCGGCTTCGCCCCGAACGGCGTGACCAAGGGCCAGCTGGCCAACGGCGGGACGCGTGCCGTGGACTGCAAGCTGTCGTCGGCCGTGCCCGCCGGCGCCGCCGCGGCCCTGGTGAACCTGACGGTCACCAACACGTCGAGCGCCGGGTTCCTGGGGCTGTACAAGAACGGCATCAACTGGCCAGGGAACTCGTCGATCAACTGGGATCACACCGGCACGTCGATCGCCGCCACGACCGTGACGGCGCTCGACGCCAACGCGTTCTGTAGGGCATACGTCAGCTCGGGGTCGAGCACCGACTTCCTGATCGACGTCATCGGCTACTACGCCTGACGCGGCGGACCGTGCGAGCGCTGCAGGGACGGCTGCCCTAGCGTCGCCGGCCATGGAGATCCGACTGGACGGGAAGGTGGCGCTGGTGACCGGCGCCTCGCGTGGCATCGGGCGGGCCGTCGCGGCGTCGCTGGCGGCGTCGGGCGCCGACGTGGTGCTGTCGTCGCGCAAGCTCGATGCGCTCCAGGCCACCAAGGCCGAGCTCGAGGCCGAGCTGCCCGACGGCGCCGGCCGGCTCATGGTCGTCGCCGCCAACGCCGGCGAGGAGGACCAGGCCGCCGCCTGCGTCGAGGCTGCCGTCGAGCGGTTCGAGCGCATCGACGTCCTCGTCAACAACGCCGCCACCAACCCGTACCAGGGTCCGACCCTCGGCATCGGTCGCAGCCAGTTCGACAAGACCGTCCAGGTCAACTGGTACGGCCCGCTGCTGTGGTCCCGGTTGGCGGTCGAAGCCGGCCTCGGCCGTGACGGCGGTGGCGCCATCGTCAACGTGGCCTCGATCGGCGGGCTCTCCGCCGAGCCGACGATCGGCGTCTACAACGGGACCAAGGCGGCGCTGCTGCACCTGACCCGACAGCTGGCGCTCGAGCTCGCCCCCGACGTGCGGGTCAACGCCGTGGCGCCCGGCCTGGTCAAGACCGACATGGCCCGCGCCCTGTGGGAGCCGGCGGAAGATGCGCTCGCCGGGCACACGCCGCTGGGGCGGCTCGGCGAGCCCAACGACCTGGCCCGGGCGGTGACCTTTCTCGCCAGCGACGCCGCATCGTGGATCACGGGCACGACGGTGGTCGTCGACGGCGGCATGCTGCTCAAGGCCTGACCCCGGACGGATGGTGACCCGGCCACGGAAAATCGGATGGTGACCCGGCCACGGAAAATTGGGTTGGGTTCTCCGGCATACCGGAGAACCCAACCCAATTTCGGCTCCGGGCGGACGGGTGGCCGCGCCTCGGTTCAGTCGGCCCGGGTGACCTGGTCGCCACCGGACTGCTTGGCGGCGTACATCGCCTCGTCGGCCCGGCCGATCAAGGCCTCCGTCGTCAGGCCGAGCGGAGCTTCGGCGATGGCGACGCCGAGGCTGGCCCTGACCTGCAGCGCCGCGCCCTCGACGTGGACCGGGTGTGCCAGCGCACGCCGGATGCGATCGGCGGTGGCCTCGGCGACGTCGGGGTCGGGCAGGGGAGCCAGCAGCGCCACGAACTCGTCGCCGCCGAGGCGGGCGACCCGGTCGCTCGTGCGCACCGCTCCGGCGATGCGCTGGGCGACGGCTCGCAGCACGTCGTCGCCGACGGCGTGGCCGTGGGTGTCGTTGATGGGCTTGAAGCCGTCCAGGTCCATGAAGATGACCGCCACGGAGGCACCCGTGACCCGCGCCTGCTGGAGGGCGACCGCCACCTCGCCCTCGAAGGCGGAGCGGTTCAGCAGCCCCGTCAGCGGGTCGTGGCTGGCCTTGAGCTCGAGCTCGTCCTGGGAGCGCTTGCGCTCGGTGATGTCGGTGTGGACGATCACCGCGCCGCCCGACTCGCTGCGCAGCGGGGTGACCCGCACGGCGAACCAACGCCGCCGCGAGCCCTGCTCGAGGGCCACGTCGGTCTCGGCGACGCGCATCGACCCGTCGAGCACGCCGTGGACGCCGGCGTCGAGGGCGCTGCGCGCCGACCGGACAGCGGGGGCCATGCGCGCCAGGTAGCTGTGGCCGAGGTCGCCCACCAGGCCGTCGTCCGCCGGCCGCTCCGGGTGCCACAAGCCGCGCCACGCCGGGTTGGCCGAGGCGATCTTGCCGTCGGCGTCCACCACGACCATGGCGTCGCTCACCGAGTCGACGATCGCCTGCTGCATCTGGGCCGTGTCGGCCATCGCCGCCGCGAACAGGCGCTCGCGGTCGTGGGCGCGGACCCGCAAGAACATGAGCCCGGCGGCGAGGAGGCTGCCGACGATGCCGGCGAGCACGATGACCGGGACCGACAGCGGCGTCGGCGCGGCGTCGGGTCCCGCCCAGACCTCCAGGTGCCAGTCGACGCCGCGCACGTTGAGGTCGCGCATCGCCGAGAACGACGCCTGATCGGCCGCGCCGGCGCTGCCCTCGCGCAGCGTGGCGCGGGTGAGGTTCTCGTTGCCGCCGGTGTCGGTCAGGTCGATGGTCAGGCGCATGCCGAGGTCGCCGGCGTCCGGGGTGGCGTCGGCGAGCACGGTGCCGAAGTCGTCGATCGTCGCCGCCGACCACCCGATGAACTCCTCGCCCGTCCCATCGGGCGACGGGCCGCTGATGGGCACCCCCATGAAGAAGTCCAGCTCGAGCATCCGCGAGAACATCTCGTACTCGGTCTCCTGGGCGATCCGCTCGATCAGCGGATCGTCCTGGAACGAGCCCGCCACGGCGTCGCCCGACGCCCGCGACGCCTCGACGAGCTCGCGCACCGAGTCGATCGGCCGGGCGTCCGTGCCGACCGGCAGCTGGAGGTCCACGGCGCCCGGGGCGTAGTAGCTGAGGACGTAGTACGGCTCGCCGGCGGGGTGGGTCGTCTCGAGGAGCAGGAACGCGAACTCGGGGCTGGCCTCGGTGGACCGGGCCACGAAGGCGTCGATCTGATCCTCGGGCACCAGGTGCAAGAAGAACACCCCGACGACGCCGCGCAGCTGCGTGAACACGTTCGTGTCCTCGACGTAGGACCGGTAGGTCTGCTGGGAGGCCGTCGGATCGTGGGCGACGAAGGCGCCGATGTCGTTGATGCGCGCCAGGTAGCGGTCGATCTGCGTCTGCACCGCGGCCGTCGTCTGGTCGACGTCCTGGAGGAACTTGGCGCGTGCGTCGTCTTCGGCGGACTGGCGCACCATCGCCGCCGAGACGCCGGTGAGCAGCAGTCCGAGCACGAGGGTCACGACGGCGAGCGCGATCCCCCGTCGGTGGACCGTCCGAGCACGCCGCGCCTCGGTTCCCGCTGTGCTGGATCGTGCCATCGGCTCCGATCACCCGTCTCGTCGCATCGCGCCGCCCTGCAGACCCCCCGCCGGGCGCTGCGCCGCTCCATGATGACGCAAAACCGGTGGCCAGGGGGCATCATGGTGGGCCGCACGGGGGCGCAGCGGGTGCCCTGGAGGGCGTGATGGTCGGGACACAGCATCGGGGCAGGAACGACGACGGGCCGCGCGCGGCCCGGCGTGTCGTGCTGCTCGGTGGCGCCATGCTCGTGGCGGTTCTGGTGACGATCGGTGTGGCCTACAGCGACACCGAGGCCGTGACCGGCCGGACGGCGACGATGAACCGCTCGTTGGCGGACCTCGAGCTGCTGACGGACGCCCGCGACCAACTGAACCAGGCGCAGACGACGTTCGGCGCCGCGCTGGAGCAGACCGACGCCCTGACCATGACCAGCCAGGTCGCCGACGCACTCGACCAGTACAGCGACGGGTTGGCGTCGTGGACGGCGTACAAGGAACGTGCCGACCTGGCGGGCATCGAGGCGCAGGTGACCTCGATCGACGAGGCGCTGGCCAACGTGCGCACGCTGGGCGAGGAGATCGCCGCCCAGGCGCTGCAGAACCCCTCCCAGGCCGACCAGTGGTCGGCGTTGTTCCAGGAGCAGGTCGGCGGGTACAACGCCATCCGAGCGCAGTTCGACGAGCTGGAGTCGGTCGCCCGGGGCAAGATCGGCGTGCAGGCCGAGGGGCTGGCCGACCAGGCGAGCCGGGACCAGAAGCTGGTCCTGGCGGTCGGGGCGCTGATCGTCGTGGTCCTCGCCGCCGGCACGGCGCTGATCGCCCGCAGTGCCCACCGACGCGAGGCGAGCCAGCGGGCGGCCGAGGTGGAACGCAGCGTCGTGGCGCGCCGCAACGCCCTCGACGCCAACCTGCAGGCGGCCCTGGACATGGCCGACACCGAGGATCACGCCCTGTCCGTCGTCGGTCGGGCGCTGCACGAGGTCATGCCGGAGCGGTCGAGCGAGGTGCTGCTCACAGGTGTCGGCGGGGCGATGGCGCGCTCGGTCGCCGTCGGACCCGCCTCGAGCGGGTGCCAGGTGCCGTCGACCGAGCGCTGCCCGGCGGCGCGCAACGGCCAGCGGCTGGTGTTCCCCACGCCGTCGTCGCTCGACGCCTGCTGGTACCTCCAGGAGCGTCCCGACGGGCCGTGCTCGGCCGTGTGCGCCCCGCTGTCGGTGGCGGGCAACGCCGTCGGCATCATCCACGTCGTCGCACCCGAGCTGCAGCCGCCGGCCGATCACGAGCTGGCGACGATCGACCTCATCGCCCGCAAGACCTCCGAGAGCCTCTCGACGATCCGGGCGTTCGGCCACGCGTCCACGCAGGCCCGCACCGACCCGCTGACCGGGCTGCTGAACCGGCGCAGCCTGGAGCAGGCGGCGGCGACCCTGGACGACGAGGGCACGCCGTACGTGGTGGCGTTCGCCGACCTCGACCGGTTCAAGGTGCTCAACGACACGCACGGCCACGCTGCGGGCGACGCCGCCTTGCGCCTGTTCGCCCGCGTGCTGCGCTCGAGCGTGCGTCCCGACGACATCACGTCGCGCTGGGGCGGCGAGGAGTTCCTGCTCGTGCTGCCGAACTGCACGCTGGACGGCGCCGTCGAGATCATGGAGCGGGTCCGCGCCAACCTGGCCGTGGCGCTGGCGGGCACCGACGTGCCGCCGTTCACCGTCAGCTTCGGCGCCGCCACCAGCAGCGTGACGAGCGCCTTCTCGTCGGTGGTGGCCCAGGCCGACGAGTACCTGCTCCAGGCCAAGGCCGCCGGGCGCAATCGCATCATCACCGCCTCGAACGCCTGAGCCCGCCGGCGGGGCCCCGCCTCAACCGGGCGGTTGGAGGAGCGTCGGCTTGTGCACCTTGCCCAGCAGCGTGGTGGGCAAGGCGTCGACCAGCTCGAGCCGGCGCGGCGCGGCGTATGCCGGCAGCGTCGCCTTCACCTGCGCCCGCAGCTCCTCGAGCGTCGGCGGCGCCTCCGGGCGCGTGGGCACGACCACGGCGGTCACCGCCGTGCCCCACTCCGGGTCCGGGCGGCCGATGACGGCGGCGGCGGCCACGGCCGGATGGGTCAGCAACGCACGCTCGACGGCTACCGGCCACACGTTCTCGCCACCGGTGATGAGCATGTCCCCGTGGCGGCCGTGCACGACCAGGCGACCGTCGTCGTCCCAGGACCCCTCGTCGCCGGTGTCGAACCACCCGTGCGCGTCGCGCGGGTCGCGGCCCGCCGGCTCCTCGGTGCGGTAGGCGCGCAGCAGCATCGGGCCCCGCACGAGGATGCGCCCGTCCCGGACGTCGAGCTGCACCGAGTCGAGCGGGCGACCGTCGTAGCAGACGGCGCTGCCCGTCTCGGTGAGCCCGTACGAGACCAGGCAGTTGCCGGGGAGGTGCTCGGGCGGGTGGGTGCCGCCGACGACGATCCGCCGGAAGGCGGCGGGGTCGATGCGGGCGAGCGCCGTCGGCACGAGCGTGGTGAGGGTGGCACCTCGTCGTGCCGCGTCCATGGCGGCGTCGGCGTCGAACCGGTCGAGCACCTCGAACGGGGTGCCCGACGCCAGGGCCCGCAGCACGACCGACAGCCCGGCGACGTGCGCCACGGGCATGGCGCACAGCCACCGGTCGCGCCCGGGGTCGACGCCGATGCCGGCGTTGGTCGCCCGGGCCGAGGCCGCGATCGACTCGTGGGTGTGGATCACGCCTTTGGGGCTGCCGGTGCTGCCCGAGGTGGCCATGACCAGGGCGTCCCCGTCGAGGACGGGCACGCCACCCGGGCGAGCGGACGTGCCGTGGGCATCGACGATCCGGCTGGGGCGGACGGCGTCGAGCAGCACCTCGACGGCGGCGGCCGGCAGGCGCGGATCGACGGGCACGACGGCGTCGCCGGCGTCCCAGGCGCGCTGCGCCGCCTCGACGAAGGCCGGACCGCCGGGGAGGTGCAGGGCGACGAGCTCGGGCATCGCCGCCAACCCTAGAGGGGCGTCCGGAGGGTCGTGGCGTGCCGTCGAGTGGTCCGACCCCTCGCCCGCCGACCAAGCTGGCCCGATGGGTGATGCGCCGGGCCAGACGCCGAGCGGTCTCGGCCTGTGGGTCGCCGGGGCGCGCCTGCGCACGCTGCCCGCCGCGGTCGTGCCGGTGCTGGTCGGCACCGCCTGTGCCGTGGGCGTCGTCGACGTGATCCTGTGGCGGGTGGTCGCTGCGGCAGTCGTGGCGTTGGCGCTGCAGATCGGCACCAACTACGCCAACGACTACAGCGACGGCGTGAAGGGCACCGACGCCGCGGACCGGGTGGGGCCGCTGCGGCTCGTCGGCTCGGGTGCGGCACCGCCGGGGGCCGTGAAGCGTGCCGCCCTGCTGTCCTTCGGCGTGGCAGGTCTGGCCGGGTTGGCGTTGGCGGCAGCCGTGAGCTGGTGGCTGGTGCCGGTCGGCGTCGTCAGCGTCGCCGCCGGGTGGTTCTACACCGGCGGACCTCGGCCGTACGGGTACGCCGGGTTCGGCGAGGTGTTCGTGTTCACCTTCTTCGGCGTGGTGGCGACGGTGGGGTCGTGCTTCGTGCAGACCTCGTCGATCACCGGCCTGGCCGTGGCGGCGTCCGTGCCGGTCGGCAGCCTGGCCACGGCGCTGCTCGTGGTGAACAACCTGCGCGACATCCCCTCCGACACGCGCTCGGGCAAGCGCACCCTCGCCGTCCGGCTGGGCGATGGGCGAACCCGGATCCTCTACCTGGTGCTGATGGTGCTGCCGTTCGTGATGGTGCCCATCGTGGCCGGGCTCGGCCAGCGGCTGCTCGGTGCCGCCGCGCTGCTGGTGGTCCCGGTCGCCCGCCGTCCCGTGCAGACCGTGCTCGAGGGGGCCACCGGCCCGGCCCTGATCCCGGTGCTCGGCGCCACGGGGATGGTGCAGCTCAGCTACGGCGTGCTGCTCGCCGGCGGCATGGTTGCGTCGGCGTGGTGGCTGCTGCCGGCGTGACGGCCCGCCCGGCGCGGCGACCGGTGCGTCGGCTGTAGTAGCACTTGCGCTGATGGATGCCGCCGTGCCGCTCGACCCGCCCGACGCCGATGCCGACGCGGCGCTCGCCGCCGGACCGGCGCCCGACGTGGACGATCCGACAGTGGCAGCGACGCCGGAGCTCGACGCCTTCGAGCCGCTCGACTCGCTGGGCGCCATCGCGGCGTTCCTCGGCGTCGAGGACCCGGGCGAGCTGGTCGCCGTCACCGAGGTGCTCGACGACCGGAACCTGTTCCCGACCGGTGCGGCGCTGTTGGCGGTGCTGCTCGACGATGACGACGCCGTGCTCGACGGCATCGAAGGCTTCGGCCCTCCCCGGTGGTTCCCGTTCGACCCCCGGGACGCCTCCTCGGCCGTCCCGCTCATGGGCTGGCTCGGGGTCGGCGCCGGAGCCGGCGTCGCCGGGGTGCCCGGCCCACTGGCCCTGCGCATCGGCCTCGGTCCGCTCGGGACGACGCTGGAGGTGTTCGGCACCGGCGAGGCGCCGCAGGCGCCGGCCGACGCCCTGGCGGCACTCACCGAGCTGCGGCGCGACGTGCACCCCCTGCGCGGTCGGGTGGTGCGGGTGTCGGGCGCCGCCGGCAACCTGTCGTACCGGCTGGTGCCGCCCCAGGCCGCCGGCCGGGAGCGGCTCGTCCTGCCCGCCGCCGTGTGGGACGTCGTCGACCACCACGTGCACGGGTTCCTCGCCGCCGGCGACCGTCTGGTGGCGCTGGGCATGGGCATGCACGTCGGGGTGCTCGTCGTCGGGGCCGCCGGCACCGGCAAGACGGCGCTGTGTCGCGTCCTGGCCGAGGAGCTGCGCGACGAGGCGACGACGCTGCTGGTCGACCCGGTGACGGCGCGCGACTCGCTGGCCGAGCTCTACGCGCTGGCGTCGCTCCTGGCGCC
>JAGQTE010000169.1 GCA_020439175.1 Acidimicrobiales bacterium
GGCGGCGGCGGCGGTGGCGGCGGCGGGGGTGGCGGTGCCATCTCGATGGGGTCGAGCACGTCGCCCGGCTCGCTGGCCTCCATCGCCAGGGTGATCATCGGATCGACGACCATCGCCGACTCGTCGCGTTCGATCGCCTCGTCCATCGCCGAGGCGAACGGGTTGTCGACGCCGGGGATGTCGATCACGTCACCGGCGGGTGCGTCGGGATCGAGCCAGTCCGGCGGTGGCCCGCCCTCGAACGCCGCGCCGAGCGGTGGCGCCTCGTCGCCCTGCCACGGGTTGTCCCCGGTGCGCTCGACGGGCGGCATGGCGATCGGCTCGGTCGGTGGTGGGGCGAACGCCGCGCCGGCGGCGGCGAAGGCGCCCGCCGCCTGCGGCGGTGCGTCCGGTGGCGCCATCCCCGCCCCGGCGGCCGGGATGTGCAGGTCCATGTTGCGGAACTTGGCGACCTCGGGGTCGACCGGCGAGGGCGCCGCCGCGTCGTCTGCCTGCGGTCCCGTGGGCGCCACGTCCTCGGGCAGGGCGTGCACCAGGGCGACGACGAACCCCATCAGCGGGGGGAACTCCTCGGGCCGCAGGGACCGGCTCATCGCCAGGAGCACGTCGCCGTGCAGCTCGAACGTGAACTGCCCCTTCGTGGCCGTGAGCATCTTCGTGACCTCGGGGACCAGCAGGTTCGCCGCGAACTCGGGCGAGGCGGTCCACAGGGCGTACACCTTGTCGAAGGCGCGGTTGCCGGAGCGCATCGGCTCGGATCCACCAAGCTCGAAGCGCCCCTTGCGCCCGGCGAGGATCAGGTAGGGGAACCGCCACTGCACCCGTGCGAGCACACCGCTGTAGGTGTGGCCGTCCTCGAGCAGCAGGATCGGCGAGCCCATCGGCAGGTCGCCGCGCGGCGCCTTCGAGTCGAACTGGTAGGGGTACTCGAAGCCGCGGACCTGCACGCCCTGGGATCGTCCGATCATCAGGTGCTGCGCCGGACGGCGACCGGTCTGGCGGAACAGGGCGAGCGGCAGCTCACCGAGCTGTTCGATGTCGTCGTCTTCGAAGCGCAGGCCCTTGGCCTCGGCGACGGCGCTCAGCTCCCTCGCGCGCTTGTCGGTGCTCGCCATGGCGTGTCCCGTCGGCCCCCACTCGCCCGAGTTGAGCCGGACGTCCCCCGGAGCGTGGCACCACGCTCCGCTCGGAAGGGTACTGCCACCCGTCGGGGGTGGTCTGCCGCCCTCAGCCGCCGCTCAGCGCCACGAAACGATCGACGCGACCGCGCAGCACGTCGAGGGACCGTTCCCACGACGCGGCGTCGCCGATGTCGATGCCGAACCGGCCGGCGAGCTCGGCCGGCGCGGCCATGCCCGTGTCGGCCAGCAGCGTGTCGTAGCGCCGGCGCACGCCGACGGGATCGTCTCGGTAGCGGTCGTAGAGGCCGAGGGCGAACAGCAGGCCGAACGTGTAGGGCCAGTTGTAGAAGGGCGTGAAGTAGTGCCCCTTCACGGCCCACAGGTACGGGTGCGCCGTCCCGGCGGCGATGGCGTCGCCGTAGGCGCGCTGCTGGGCCGTGCCGAGCAGCGCGCACAGCTCCTCCGGCGCCACCGTCCCGTCGGTGCGGGCCTCGAGCAGCGCCTCCTCGAACCAGATCCGGCTGCGGATGTCGACCACGATCTGGGTGGCGCCGCGCAGGTCGAGCTCGAGCAGACCGAGCTCGTCGTCGGGTGCCGCCGCCTGCATGGCGGCGTCGAGCGTGATGGTCTCGCAGAAGACGCTGGCCGTCTCCGCCAGCGTCATGGGGGTCTGTCGCTGCAGCGGGGTGCGGTCCGCCAAGCGCATCTGGTGGTACGCGTGCCCCAGCTCGTGGGCGAGCGTCAGCATCCCCGTGTCGGCGTCGTCGAAGTTGATCAGCACCCGCGAGCGGCCGCCGCCCACCCCCATGCAGAACGCACCCCCGACCTTGCCCGGGCGCGGATCGACGTCGATCCAGCGCTCGTCGACGGCGCGCTGCGCCAGCTGGGCGAGGTCATCGCCGAAGGTGGCGAACGCCGCGGTCACCTCGGTGACGGCTTCCGGCCAGCTACGGCGGCCGACGGTGCCGACGGGCGCCGCCAGGTCCCACCACGGCAGGGCGTCGTCGTGGCCGAGCAGGCGCGCCTTGGCGCGCAGGTAGCGACGCAGATCGTCGAGGGCGCCGTCGACGGCGCCGAGCATGGCGTCGAGCACCCCGGCGTCGATGCCGTTGGCGACGAGCGCGGGCGCGCGGTGATCGCTCCACCCCCGCCGGCGGTCGAGCACGATCCGCTCGCCGAACGCGCCGTTGAGGGTGGCCGCCAGCGGATGCGCCATCGACGCCCACGCCGCCACCTCGGCATGGTGTGCGGCAGCGCGCCGGTGCGGATCGGGATCCGACGCCATCGCCCGCAGCGCGGAGACGGCGACGACCGACGGCGCCTCGCCCGGGAGGTCGAGCGATCCGGTGAGCTGCGCGCTGAGGTCGCGGTGCAGGTTCGCCCACGCCACGCTGCCGGTGAGGCGGAGCTCACCGGCGAGGGCTTCGGCTTCGGCGCCCATCTGATGCGTGGCCGCCTCCGCGGCGCGGCCCAGCGCGTAGCGGTGGGCGTCGACCGTCGGCGACGCGGCAGCGAGGGCGTCGAGGTCGAGCGTGGCCAGCCAGGCGTCACGGCGGGTCGTGAGCCGACCGAGCACCGTCGACCGGGCGGCCAGACGAGAGCGTGCTGCCGCGGCGTGGGCGTCGCGGCTGTCCACGGAGATCTTCCCGTGCAGCAGCGCCGACACGACGCGCAGCTGGTCGAGCACGGCGTTGTGGGCATCCACCAGATCCGCCACGTCGCTCGCCGCGACGTCGGTACCGGCTGCCGTGTCAGTGGAGGCTCCGACAGCGACACCGAGGGCGTCGTAGCGGCGCTCGAGCGCATCGAGGGCCACGACGATGGCATCGATGGCGGCGTCGATCGTGGGCGGGTCGTCATCGCCGAGCAACGGTGCGAGGTCCCACCGCCGGTCGGGCGGCGTGGGGGCGAGGTCGGCCATGCCGCAGTCTGGCGCGTCGGCGTCTCGGTCGGCGCCTTCGACCGGGAAGATGCTTCCCGGTAGGTTGACGGTCCGAGACCGAGCAGGACGGGAGCGTCGGTTCACCGCAACACGCCATGGAGCAAGCCAGCTTTCGCGCAGACGTCGCCGTCGCCTTCGAGGTGCTCGCCGAGGGCCTCGCGCCGTTCATCGACGAGCGGATGGCTGCGCAGTATCCCGACGACGAGTGGGTGCTGCTGGCCGCGACCAAGCTCGGCAAGCGCCCCGACGTCCTGGTGTCGCTGTCCGATCCGCACTTCCAGCTCGAGGTGCTGAACCGCTGGTGGGGCCCAGCGTTCTCCGAGGATCTCTCCGAAGACGTCCGCGCCACCATCGCCGAGCTGCGGACCGCACGCAACCACTGGGCGCACCCCGACGAGGACCACCCGTTCGACCAAGCCTACGCCATCAAGGTGCACAACGACGTCGACGAGGTCCTGCGCGCCATCGGGTCGCCGTTGACGTCGCGGATCACCGACCTGCTGGCCGACCTGCGGTGGCGCACGGCGCGGGAGCAGGCGCGTCGGGAGGGTCGCAGCGAGCGCGACGTGCTGCTCATCCAGATGCTCGAGCTCCAGCAGAAGTACGACCAGCTGCAGGATCAGCTCGAGCAGGCCAAGGACGTCGCCCGCTCGGCGACCGGGCGGACGAGGGCCGTGTCACGCCAGCTCGCCGAGCTGCAGTCCCAGTACGCCGCCGTGGCGCAGCTGCGCGACGAGTACGACAAGCTCCAGGCGCAGCTGGCGCGCGAGCACGACGTCGGAAGCGAACCGCCGACGGTCGATGAGACCGAGTCCATGCGGCATCAGCTGGCATCGGCCGAGATGGCGATGGTGAACCTCCGTCGGGAGGCGTCGTCGTTGCGCGAGCAGCTGGCCGAGACCCGCCAGAGCATCCGCTACATCGACCCGGTCGAGACCGAGGTCGGCCGCCGATGGATCTGGCTGATGACGGTGCTGTTGCTGGTGCTCGGCGTCCTGGTGGTGGCGGCGTACTACGCGCCGCGTTGAGCGGCCTGCCTGCCGGGACCGGTCGTCAGCGAGCGCTGCCGACCGGCTGATCGATCGGCGCCGCCAGCACCAGCGTCCGCTTCTGCGCCAGCTCCTCGTCGGTGAGGATGCCCTCGGCGTGCAGCTCGGCCAGCAGCTCGAGCAGGTGGGCGACCCGGGACGCCGGGCCGGTCGCCGACGGCTGCCCGGGGCGCTCGTCGGGCTGCGTCGCCGACGGTGGCGCGGGAGGCGTGGCGGCGTCGGCCGGGCGTCCTGGCGATGCAGAGGCCGTCGGCTCCGACGTGGGTGCGGGGGCGGCCGGGTCGGACGTCGGTTCGGCGGGCGGGCGCTGGCGGAGCTTGCGCTGGATGACCGAGCGCATCTCCTCGGCCTGCTCGGGTCGGAGGCCTTTGGCGACGATCTTGGCTCCGGACGTCGCCTCGACCGTGACCGCCGCACCGGTGATCCGCTTCTGCACCACGACCTCGCCGATGTCAGCGGCGGCGATGCGCTCGAGCACCGTGTCGTTGCGGTCGTGGAGCTCGACGGCGTCGGGGAGGATGACGACGCGCTCGCCGATCTTGTCGAGGTCGGTGTTCAGCGGTGAGGGCTTGACCTCGAGCAACGGCTTCGGGCTGGCAGCCGGCGCGGCGGTCGGCGCCCCCTCGTCGGGGGCCGGGCCGCCGCCGAGTTGCGCCAGCAGCGCCTCCTTCTCGCCGGCGAGAGCGGCGAGGGCACGGCTGGCGGCGGCGGAGCGAGCGGAGGCGAGCACGGCGGCGTCCGCCTTCGAGGCCTGGTTCTGCGCCGACACCTGATCGGCGCCGGGCGCCGACGTCGGACGGCGCCGCACTGGTGGCGTCTCGGCTGCCGCATCGTCGGTCGTCGGCCCGGGGGA
>JAGQTE010000170.1 GCA_020439175.1 Acidimicrobiales bacterium
AGCGCCGGACGCGTGCGTGGTGCCGGATCCAGTGCGTCGTGCACCGGTCGCTGCGCCTCGAGCTCTGCGCCGAGCTGCTGACCGGTCCCGCTGCGGGGGCGAGCCTCGACGTCGATGCGCTGGCCGGGACCATCACCACCCTGGCGGCCCCGCCGCTCGGTCCGGGCGATGACGCTGTCGTGGCTCGGCTCCTCGCCACTCTGACCGCCTGAACCGGCTGTCTCGACGCCGACGGGCGCCGGCGTCTCGACGCTCGCGCCCCCGTGCGGGCATCGAGGTGTTGCTGGTGTGGCTCCTGGGGAGATCGGGGGAATCGAGTGTTGACGGGTGGGGGAGAGAGGCATAAAGTGTCACGCAGTGGGGGACAGGGGAGCCCTGCAGGCAGGCAAAGGCAACGCAGGTCTCCCCTGTCTCCCATTCGGGACTGCTCCAGGTGGTCGCCATCGACGGCACGTGACCTCGTCGCCGGTGGCGCACCAGCTGGAGTGGCCTGGACCGAGTCAGACGGGCGGCAACGGCGCCGGCCCCGACGGTTGACAACCGAAACGGCCTCGCCGGTGCCACCGGGGAGGCGGGCAGCGCAGAAGGGCCCGATCGCACGATCGGGGGGAGCGCGCTCGAGGCGGAGGAAGCATTGTTCGTCGGAACGTTTGAGCACTCGCTCGACGGCAAGGGAAGGGTCGTCCTTCCCGCGCAGTTCCGGCACCACCTCGCCGACCGTGGCTACCTCTCGCAGTACGAGAGCTGCCTCGGTCTGTGGACGGTGGAGGGCTTCTCGGACGTGGCAGCACGTCTCACCGACAAGGTGCGCCAGGGCCTCGCCACGCAGAACGCACTCCGCTCCTTCTCCGCCAACGCCTCCGAGGTGGCACCCGACTCCCAGGGTCGCATCACCATCCCGCAACGGCTGCGCGACTTCGCCGGCCTGACCAAGGACCTGGTGATCATCGGTGCGATCGATCGCATCGAGCTGTGGGACGCCGAGCGCTGGCAGGAGCGGAGCGAAGCCGCGGACGAGAGCCTCGTCCAAGCGGTGATCGAGCTCGGCGTCTGACCAGGGCGGCGACGGACGGATTCGGAGACCACAGCAACGACGACGAGGAGGACCGAGAGGAACGACGGAACCGTGCCACCCCGATGGTGGACGGTTCGCTCATGCGCAGTCCCCCGGCCGACAGGATGGAAGGCCCCTACTCCGCCCGCTTCCCATCTAGTTCGTTGGGGAGACATCCCAACGCACGTTGGCGGTCGGGGGACTGCAGATGAGCGAACCGTCTCGACTCGGGACGACAGCATGGAGCCCGTTGCCTCCACGGTGCGTGAGATGGCGGAGGACTCCAGCTTCGGGCACGCGCCGGTGATGCTCACCGAGATCGGTGAGGTGTTCGCTCCGATCGTCGCCGGGACGCTCGTGGACGCCACCCTCGGGGGCGGCGGTCACGCCAGCAGCCTCCTTGCAGCGCATCCGGCGCTCCACCTCGTCGGACTCGACCAGGACGATGCGGCCATCGCCGCAGCGACCGAGCAGCTGGCACCCTTCGCCGACCGAGTACGCATCGTGCGCACCCGCTTCGACCGCCTCTCGGCCACCCTCTCCGACCTCGGCATCGACAAGGTGGCAGGCGTGCTCTTCGACCTCGGCGTGAGCTCAGCACAGCTGGATCGGGCAGACCGAGGCTTCAGCTATCGCGCCGACGGGCCGCTCGACATGCGCATGGACCGACGGGCCGAGCGCACCGCCGCCGACCTCGTCAACGGCCTCGAGGCCGGCGAGCTGGCGGACGTGCTGCGCCGCTTCGGTGACGAGCGCTTCGCCGACCGCATCGCCCGCGCCCTCGTCGCAGCTCGGCCGATCACCTCGACCGGTCAGCTGGCCGACGTCGTCCGCGGCGCCATCCCCGCCGCCGGTCGCCGCCGGGGCGGTGACCCGGCCAAGCGGTCGTTCCAGGCGCTGCGCATCGCCGTCAACGACGAGTTGGTCGTGCTGGGCGATGCGCTCGACCAGGCGATCGATGCCCTCGCGCCCGGCGGGCGCCTGGCGGTGCTCGCCTACCACTCGGGCGAGGATCGCATCGTCAAGGCCCGCTTGCGAGCCGGCGAGCGCGGCGGCTGCACGTGTCCGCCCCAGCTGCCGTGCGTCTGCGGCGCCGAACCGGAGCTGACGTTGCTGTGGCGGGGGGCCCACACGCCGACCGCGGGCGAGGTGGCCGACAACCGGCGTGCGGCATCGGCGCGCCTACGTGCCGCCGAGCGTCTGGGCGTCGCAGCATGACGCCGCCGGCCGCTGCCGCTGCCGCGCCGCTGCGCGCCCGTCCCGGTGTCCAGCCCGCCCCGAACCGATCGACCGAGCGGCGACGGCACCTGCGCGTCGTCCCGGACGCACCGGCCGCGCCGTCGCCGGCAGGTCGGGCGTTGACGGTGCTCGTGGTGCTGGTCTTCGTCGCGTTCTTCGGTCTCGTCGTGTTCCAGGCGCTGCTGGTGCAGGCGCAGAACAGCCTGGACAGCGTCAACGCCGGCATCGAGGCGCAGACGTCGACCCACCAGGACCTGGCGCTCGCCGTCGCCGACGCCGAGACGCCGGCGCGCATCACCCAGGCGGCGGAGGAGCGCCTGGGCATGGTGTTCCCGACCGAGGTGGCGTTCCTGGAGCCGACCGCCGCCGACGATGCCGCCACCCGGTGGGACGGCGTGGGTCCGGTGTCGGTCACCACCGGTGACGCCACGACGGCGATCGACCCCGCGACCTCGGACGACGACGCGGCCGACGCCTCCACGGCGACCACGAGCGTGCAGGAGGTGCCCGAGGGCACCGCCATCGACCCGGCGACCGGGCTTCCCGCCGTCGGGACCGACCCGGCCACGGGCGCCCCGGTGGTGGTCTACGACCCGACGACCGGGCTGCCGATCACCGGCTACGACGCCAACGGGCGCCCGATCACGCTGCAGCCCGGCGGTGGCGCCGGTGCCACGTCCGACTCGACCGGTGTCGAGGCGGGACCGTGACCCGCGCCGGCAACCGTGGTGGGCGTTCGAGCCGCACGACCTCGCGGCCCGACCGCCGTGACGACGCCTGGCCGGTCGCTCCGCCGCGGTCGGCGATGCGCGCCGACCGGTCGGTCATCACCGCCGCCCGCGATCCGCATCGCACGACCCGCCGGGGCGTGCCCCGCCAGGTGCCCGAGCCGTCGACGCCGGCCC
>JAGQTE010000171.1 GCA_020439175.1 Acidimicrobiales bacterium
CGCCCTGCTGCTGTTCGCGCGACGCCGGCCGGAGCCGGTGGTCGACACGGCCGGCGTCGACCACCGCATCGGTGGCCTCGACCCGCGCCTGGTCCGACCGACGTGGTTCGGCTCGTCGCGCGCCCGCACGGGGCGGGCGACATCGAGGCGTGCCGCCATCCTCGGCGGCGCGGGCTTCGGCGTGGCGCTGCTGCTCAACGCTCCGACGACTCCGGCGAACCTGGCGCTCGCCGTCCCCGTCGGCCTCGCCGTGGGCGTCGCCTGGCGCTGGAGGCGAGGACGGGGAGCGCTCGGGCTGCTCGCCGCGGCCAGCCTGGGCGTGGCCGGCGCGTACCACGTCGTGTGGCAGTGGCGGTTCGCCTTCCCGGCCGATTTCGTGTGGCCGCAGCTGTTCGAGCGCGTCGATGTCCTGGGCGTGGCCGCCGTCGTGCTCCTCGTCGCCGAGGCAGCCCGGGAGCTGGCGGCGCGCGAGCTAGGTCCCGACGCCGACACCGCCTAGCATCGACGCGCCGCCACGGCGGGCCGAGTGCCCCCGCTCGGCGGTGGTGGCAGGCCAAGATGGAGGGTCGCCACGACACCGCCCGCCGGGGCCTCCCCGGCACACCCGACCAGCCAGCGAGGAGCCCAGGTGAGCCCTGCGTCCGACACGCCCGAGGACCGTTGTCTCAGCGTGGTGATCCCTGCGTACAACGAGATCGCCACCATCGAGCAGGTCCTCGACCGGGTGCTCACGGCGCCGTTCGTCGGCGAGGTCGTCGTCGTGGACGACGGCTCGTCCGACGGGACGCGTGAGGTCCTCGAGAAGGTCGACGACCCCCGCATCCGGGTGTTCTTCCAGCCCTACAACCAGGGCAAGGGCGCGGCGTTGCGCCGTGGGTTCGCCGAGGCGTCGCTCCCGTTCGTCGTCGTCCAGGACGCCGACCTCGAGTACGACCCCGCCGAGTACCCCAACCTGCTCCAGCCGCTCCTCGACGATCAGGCCGACGTGGTCTACGGCTCGCGCTTCCTGGGCGGCGCGCCGCACCGGGTCCTGTACTTCTGGCACTCGATCGGCAACAAGGTGCTGACGATCGCGTCGAACATGTTCACCGACCTGAACCTGACCGACATGGAGACCTGCTACAAGGCCTTCCGCCGGGAGGTGCTCGAGAGCTTCACGCTCGAGGAGGACCGCTTCGGCATCGAGCCCGAGATCACCGCCAAGGTCGCGGCCCGGCACTGGCGGGTCTACGAGGTCGGCATCTCGTACGCCGGGCGCACCTACGACGAGGGCAAGAAGATCGGTTGGAAGGACGGGGTGCGGGCCATCTACTGCATCCTGCGCTACTCGCCCGTCGGGGAGAAGCTGGTCCGGCGGACGGGTGGCTAACCGTTGACCTCGACCACGACGGTCCGTCGGGACGACCTGTTCGTCTTCGACGAGGCGGGTGACGCATCCGATGCCGCCTCACGCGGCCGTCGCCTGCCCCACTTCCCGGCGCTCGACGGTCTGCGCGGGGTCGCCGTCGCCGCCGTGGTCCTGTACCACGGCGGGTTCACGCTCTTCGGCCACAAGGTGGCCGAAGGCGGGTTCCTCGGCGTCGACGCCTTCTTCGTGCTGTCGGGCTACCTGATCACCGGCCTGCTCCTCGCCGAGTGGCGTGAGCACGGCCGCCTGGCGCTCGGGTCGTTCTGGGCGCACCGTGCCCGCAGGCTCCTGCCGGCGCTGTTCGGGTGCCTGCTGCTCGTGAGCGTCTACGCCGTCTGGGCACTGCCGCCGGACGCCCTCCAGTCGCTGCGCGGCGAGATGCTGGCGTCGGAGTTCTACGTCGCCAACTGGTGGTTCATCTTCCGCGACGTCGGCTACTTCAACCAGTTCCTCGTGTCGCCGGTGCGGCACCTCTGGTCGCTGGCCATCGAGGAGCAGTTCTATCTGATCTGGCCTCTCGTGGTGCTGTTCGTCCTGCGCCGGTGGGACCGGGCCCGGGCGGTCATGTGGACGGCGCTGATCATGGCGCTGGCGTCGATGGCGTGGATGACGACGCTGTACCTCAACGGCGCCGGGCTCGACCGCGTCTACTACGGCACCGACACCCGGCTGCAGTCCCTCGGCGTGGGCGCCTTGCTCGCCGCCGCCGCTCGCGAGGGCCTCGTCGTGCGGGGTCGCCAGTCCCAGGTCCTCCTCAACGTCCTGGCCGTCGTGTCGTCCGTCGTGCTCGCCCTCGCCTGGTCCCAGACGCCGGGCACGTCCGAGTGGCTCTACACCGGTGGCTTCTGCGCGCTGGCGGTGCTGGTGTCGATCGTGATCCTGGCCGTGACCCAGGACCGCGCCGCACCCAACCCCGTCGCCGCCGTGCTGTCGTGGCGGCCGCTGTGCTGGCTGGGCCTGATCTCCTACGGCGTGTACCTGTACCACTGGCCGATCATGGTGTGGCTCGATCCGGCGCGCACCGGCCTGTCGGGCAACACGCTGCTCGCCGTGCAGATCGCCGTGACGCTCGTCGTCGCCACCGCCTCGTACTACCTGATCGAGATGCCGATCCGGCGCGGCACGATGCTCGCCTCGGCGGCACGCCTGAAGGTGATCGTGCCGGCGGCGTTCGTCGCCATGGCGCTCGTGATCCTCCTCGTGACCAAGGACGCGCGCAACACCCTGGCGTTCGAGGCGGAGAAGTCGGGCAAGGATCGCCCCACGCCGTCGGTGGCCTCCGACACCCCGCTGACCGATCGGCCGGCCAAGGTGCTGCTGCTCGGCGACTCCGTCACCTACACCATCGGCTACGGCTTCGAGGGCAACGCCGACACGGCCGACGTCGCCGTCTGGAACCAGGCGGTCCTGTACTGCGAGCTCGTCGAGGGACGCCGGCGCGAGCTCTCGGGCGTGGAGGAGGTGGCGTCCGAGACGTGCGCCAACTGGCCCCAGGACTGGGGCGATGCCCAGGAGCAGTTCGGGCCCGACGTCGTGGTGCTCGGCGCCGGTCCGTGGGAGATCTTCGACCGGCAGGTCGACGGCACCTGGTTGACCTACGGCACGCCGGAGTACGACGAGGTGCTCGTCGCCGAGCTCCAGCAGATCGTCGACCAGGTCACCGCCGACGGGACCCCGTTGGTGCTGCTGACGTCGCCCTGGTTCGAGCGGGCCCCCGGCGGCGACACGACCGCCGAGTGGACGCCGGCCGAGAAGGACCGCATCGCCCACTTCAACGACATCCTGCGGCAGGTGGCCGCCGACAACGCCGACACGGTCACCATCGTCGACCTGGGACGGTTCGTGTGCGGCGACGACGACTGCACGAGCGCCCACGGCGGCGAGGCGCTGCGCAGCGACGGCGTCCACTACGACGAGCGCTCGGCCCGCGTCGTGGCCACCTGGCTGGCGCCCCGCCTGCGACAGGCAGCGCTGTGGGGCGCCGACTTCGCCGCTGACCCGGCGGTGCCCGACGACGCCGGCGCAACCGCCGCGGCACCCGACGCCCCGGAAGCGACCCCGCCGGCGGTCACCGAGGAGACGACCGGCGCCGACAGCGAGCCCGACGCGCCGTGAGCAACCCGGTGCTGCTGCTGCACGGCCTCGCCACCTCGGCGTCGCGCACGTGGCGGGACAACGGCTGGATCGACCTGCTCACCGACGCCGGGCGCGAGGTGCTCGCCCCGGACCTGCTGGGTCACGGCGAGGCGCCGAAACCGCACGATCCGGCGGCGTACGACGCCCTCGAGCAGCGGGTGCTCGACGGCCTCGACGCCGACGGCGTCGCCACCGTGGACGCCATCGGGTTCTCCCTCGGCGCCCGGACGATCCTCGCCATCGCCTCGGCGCACCCCGAGCGGTTCGGGCGCATCGTCGTCACCGGCGTCGGCGCCAACCTCTTGCGCCACGACGATCCCGAACCGATCGCCCGGGCGCTGGAGTCCGACGCCGCCGCCGACAACCCGATCGCCCGCTACTTCCGATCGCTGGCGGCGATGCCCGACGCCGACCCGGCGGCGCTGACGGCGCTGCTGCGGCGTCCCGGCGGTCTGCACGTCACCGCCGAGGGTCTGCAGGCCGTCACCAGCCCGGTGCTGGTCGTGCTCGGCGACCAGGACTTCGCCGGTCCCCCCGATCCGTTGGTCGAGGCGTTGCCCGACGCCCGCCTGGTGGTGCTGCGCGGGTGCGACCACTTCGCCACCCCCAAGGACTTCCGCGCCATCGACGCCACGCTGGAGTTCCTGGGGGTGTTCGGGTGAGCGAGGACGGCTTCATCCTCGGCGTCGACCTCGACGGCGTCTGCGGCGACCACACCGAGGCCTTCCGCCGGGTCGTCGCCGCCGAGCTGGGGGTGCCGGCCGACACGCTCGGTCCGCAGGAGCGCTGGGACTTCGCCGACTGGGGCCTCAGCGAGGAGCAGTTCTTCGCGCTGCACCGGCGCGGGGTGCTCGACCACCGCATGTTCCGGGACATGCCCGTCGTCGAGGGCGCGGCCGAGGCGCTGTGGCGTCTGAACGACGCCGGCGTGTGGGTTCGGCTGATCACCCACCGGCTCTACGCCAACTGGGGCCACGAGGTGGCGGTGGCCGACACGGTCGCCTGGCTCGACGCCCATGCCATCCCGTACCGGGACCTGTGCTTCCTGGGCAACAAGCCCCAGGTGGAGGCCGACGCCTACGTGGACGACGCGCCCCACAACGTCATCGAGCTGCGCCAGGCGGGCAACGCCGTCATCGTGTTCGATCAGCCCTACAACCGCGACGTCCCGGGACCGCGGGCGCGCGACTGGGTCGAGGTCGAGCACCTGGTGGCGGACCTGATGGTGCGTCGTGGCCTGCCCGTCCAGACCACGCTGCTCGATCCGGACCGTCCCACGGAGCGCCTGCATCGGCGGCAGGCGGCACAGGAACGGACGAGATGAGCGCTGCGCTGCTGCTTGCACGATGTCCGGGCACCTCAACGGCGTCGGCGCGGGACCGATGGGAACGGGTGACCGCACACGCACGCCCCCCGGCACGGGGGCGCACCGGTGGCTGACCGTCAGCAGCAACAGGCCGAGGCGCTCTCGGCGCGCCTCGACAAGGACGGCCGAGCCGGACGCGACCTGGCCTGGATCGTCGCCTTCTCCGTGGTCATCGCCCTGACGGCCTATACCACCGACTTCTTCTCGCGGGTCACCGGCTGGGCCGGCGAGCTGTCCGACACCAACCTCAACGGCGTGCTCGCCCTCGGCGTGCTGATCCCGCTCGCCGCCACGTTCTACGCCATCCGGCGCTACCGCGACGCCTCTGCGGCGCGCGACGCCCTGGCGGAGCTGGCCCAGCACGATCGGCTCACCGGACTGCCGAACCGATCGTTCCTCGGCGACGGGTTCACCACCATCCTGCGCCGCGCCGATCGGGCCGGCGGACGGGTGGCGGTGCTCTTCGTCGACCTCGACGGCTTCAAGAAGATCAACGACGCCTACGGGTTCGACATCGGTGACGACGTCATGCGGGTGCTGGCCGACCGGCTGCGGCAGGTCGCCGGGCCCGACGACACCGTGGTGCGCTACGGCGGCGACGAGTTCGTCCTCATCTGCGCCGGCATGACCACCGCCCAGGGCGCCGAGCGCACGGCCCGTCAGGTGGTGGGTGCCATCGAGGAACCCGTCACCATCGGCGGCGACCGCCTGCGGCTGTCGGCGTCGGTCGGCGTCGCCATCGCCGAGGCCCACTGCAAGCGCCCCGACGACGTGCTCCACGACGCCGACGTGGCCATGTACCAGGCCAAGGCGCTCGGCGCCGGACGGTACGCCCTGTTCGACCGGTCGATGCGCGACCGCATCACCCCGTCCACCATCGACCGCCGCTTGCGCGACGCGCTGGCGAGCGGCGAGTTCCGTCTCGTCTACCAACCCATCGTGTCGCTGTGGACCAAGCGGATGGTCGGCGTGGAGGCGCTGCTGCGCTGGCACGATCCCGAACGCGGCGTCGTGCGGCCGTCGGAGTTCCTGCCCGCACTCGAGGAGAGCGGCCTCATCGTGCCGCTGGGCAACTGGATCCTCGAAGAGGTGTGCGCCCAGTCCCGCCGGTGGCAGGACGAGCACCCCGACCGGCCGCCGCTGAACATCAAGTGCAACGTGTCGGCACGCCAGCTCGCCCAGGCCAACTTCGTCGATCACCTGGCGACCTCGCTCGAGCGCTCGGGTGCGGACCCCGCACACCTCACCCTCGAGATCAGCGAGGGTGCGCTCATGTACGACGTGGCCAGCGCCTGGTCGACGCTGCGCAGCTGTCGCCACCTCGGCGTCTCCCTGGCGCTCGACGACTTCGGCACCGGCTACAGCTCGCTCGGCTACCTGCGTCAGTTCAACCTCGACCTGCTCAAGATCGACAAGTCCTTCGTCGACGGCCTCGGCCGCTCCCGCGAGGACACGACGATCATCGAGCACGTCATCGGCATGGCCAAGGCGCTCGGGATCGTGACCGTGGCCGAAGGTGTCGAGACCGAGCAGCAGGTCGATCTGCTGCGGAGCCTGAACTGCGACCTGGCGCAAGGGTGGTACTTCTCGAACCCGCAGCCGCCATCGGTGATCAGCCACCTGCTCACCCCGTCGGGCACGCCCCACGAGTGGCGACCCGCCGACGGAGACGAGGACGACCTCACCGGTCCCGACGCCGACGCCGCCGCGCCGCCCGTCGACCGCTTCGCCGGGTCGACGCAGGACGGCGCCGACCTCGACGGCACCGCCGCAGGTCCGGAGGCATCGGCCGAGGCGCCTGCGTGAGCGACACCGCGCCGGTGCAGATCGACCCCCCGGCGCACCCCGGCACCGTCGAACGGACGCTGGCCGTGCTCTGGGACGCGAGCGACGACGAGGTCATCGTCGCCGTCGATCACCGCTTCCCCGCGCTGGCCGTCGCCGCCACCGCCGTGGCCACGACGCGCGGGACCGACGTCACCGCCGTGTGCGCCTCCGGCCGCGACGGGGCCGACCCGGCGCCGACCGAGGCAGCATCCGGACCGCGAGCGGTTCCGCTCGCCTGGGCCGACCGCGCGCCGGTCACCGTGTCGGACGACGCCGTGATCGTCCGGGCCGACCTCGGCGATGGCGGCGCGGAAGCCCTGGCCTGCGGGTGGCGCCTCACGACCGACGGGCCGCCCATCCCCGTCGGCGACAGCTGGCCGGCACCGGGGCTCGGGTTGCGACGAGCGACGGGCACGATCGTGGTCGTCACCGGCCACGACACGATCGGCCACGCTCCCCCGCGGCACGGTCTGGTGCGCCACGACACCGGCGTGGCGCACCTGCGGGCCCTGGCGGAGCTCGGCGCCCCGCCGGCCGTGCTGCCCGCCGTGGCGGCGGCTCACCTTGCGGTACGCGCCGACGACGGCACCGTCGCCACGTGGTCGTTGCACGACGACGAGGTGTTCGATGCCGTCCGGTTCGCACCGGGCACCCGTTGGCCGACCGCCGTGCGCACGCCCGACGGCATCGAGCGCACCGTCACCTGCCGAGTCCCGATGCGGGCCCTGGGACCGACCGACGGTTGGTGGGACCCCGAGCGCTGGCACGACGAGCTCGCCGTCGGCATCCGCCGCCTCGATGCCGCCGCCGCCGCCGACGACGTCCGCCACCTGCACACCCTGGCGGTGGTGCGCGGCGAGGACGGCTCGGTCGGCACGCTCGACCTCTTGGTGCTCGGCACGTTCGAGCAGCACGGGTTCGCCGGCTTCACTGGTGGTTGGCTGCCGCCCGCGGCAGCAACCGGCCGCTAGCGTCGCTTCGGTGATGCAGGCCTGGCGTGTCCACGCACCTGGCGAGCCGCGGCACGTGCTGCAGCTCGACGAGGTCGAGGTCCCCGAGCCGGGACCCGGCCAGGCGCTCGTCGAGGTCGAGGCGGCGGGCATCAACTTCGCCGACGTGCTGCTGTGTCGTGGTGGCTATCAGGAACGTCCGCCCCACCCGTTCACGCCCGGGCTCGAGGTCGCCGGTCGGGTGCTGGCGCTCGGTCCCCGCGACCGGGCGGGCGTGCCGCAGCTCGAGGTCGGCGAGCGCGTCGTCGCCGCCACGGCGCTCCCCGCTGGAGGCTTCGCCCAGCGGGCGCTCGTGCCCGTCGCCCAGGCCCACCCCATCCCCGACGAGCTGCCCGCCGACGTCGCCGCCGCCACCCATGTCACCTACCAGACCGCATGGTTCGCCCTGCACCGGCTCACCGACGTGGCGCCCGACGACACGGTGGTGGTCCACGGCGCCGCCGGCGGCCTGGGGACCGCCTGCGTCCGCCTGGCCGTCACCGCCGGGGCGCGCGTCATCGCCACCGCGCACGGCGACGCCAAGACGGCGCGGGCGCGCGCGCTCGGCGCCGACATCGCCCTCGACACGGCGGCGCTCGCCACGACAGACGGCGACGGCCCGGACGCCCTGGTGGAGGCGCTGCGCGACGCCGTCGGTCCGGACGGCGCGCGGATCGTGCTCGATCCGGTCGGAGGCGAGCTCTTCGAGGCGTCGACCCGCTGCGTCGCTTTCGAAGGGACGATCGTGGTCCTCGGCGCTGCCAGCGGCACGTACGCGCCGGCGCGCACCAACCACCTGCTGGTCAAGAACTACGCCGTGAGCGGCCTGCACTGGGGCGCCTACCGGGCCCGCCGACCGGACCTGTGCCGCCAGGCCCAGGCCGAGATCGTGGAGCTGTGGCGCACCGGCGGACTCGTCGACGACATCAGCCGGCGCGGCCCGCTCGCCGACCTCCCGGCGCTGCTCGACGACCTGATCGACCGGCGCATCGTGGGCAAGGCGGTCCTGGAGCCTCGGCGCTGACCGACCGCCGCTCCGCATGCGGTCGCACGGTCACCGCCAGGGCTGCGTCCCCCAGCGATCGAGGTGCACCACCTCGCCCACCGGTCGGCGCGTGGTCGGCCCGTACCGGCCGCGCGGCCACCCGAGGGGCACGACGGCGCACGGCGTCACCGACAGCGGCAGGCCCAGGATCGAGCGCGCCGACGTCACGCTCCACAACGGCAGGGTGATCAGCGAGGCGCCCAGGCCGAGCGCCCGCGCCGCCAGCAGGAGGTTCTGCACGCTCGGATAGATCGAGCCGAAGTACGAGGTGTTGGCGATGTGCGGCAGGGGCACGTACGGCACCCGTCCCGACGAGCCGGTCGAGCGCAGGCAGGCGACGACGAGCACCGGCAGCTCCGTGAAGTGCTCGACCTGCCACGCCACGGCCGCCAGCACCTTGCGCATCGACTCGTCGCCGGCGGTCATCCGCTCGCCCGCGGCGCCGTAGAGCCGCCAGGCCTGGGCGTAGCGGTGCGCCAGCTTCGCCTTGACCTCGGCATCGCGCACCACCACGAACTCCCAGTTCTGGCCGTTGCTGCCCGTCGGGGCCCGCAGCGCCAGCTCGATGCAGCGCAGCACGATGGCGTCGTCGACGTCGTCGGGCAGGAGCCGCCGCACGGCGCGCTGGGTCTCGAGCACCTCGACCAGGGGGGCCTGCAGGCGATCGGCGACCGTCGCCAGGGTGTCGCCCGGTTGGCCGCGATCGACCGGGTGCTGGGGAGCGTCGGTCGTCATGGTTCCTCCTCGTCGGGTGCAGGTGGGACGTCGATCGGGACACCACCGGCGTGCGCCGACCGGTAGCAGGCATCGAGCAGCTCGTGGGCGCGCACCGCCACCTCGAACCCGGGCGCGGCGACCGTGCCGTCGCGCACGGCCCGGAGGAACCCGTCATCGGGGTTGCGCAGCCGGAGCCCGCGCGCCGCCAGCTCGTCGCGCAGGGCATCGTCGGCCAGGTCCAGGTCACCGGCGTCGCGCTGGCGGCGCACCGGGCCCCACAGGTCGGACTCCGCCGTGATCATGGCGTCGCGGCACAGGACCTCGATGCGGCGCAGGCTCGGCCGGGCGAGGATGTCGTGCCAGACCGAGGTCAGCGTGGCGACACCGCCGCCGGCGAACGTCGCCAGCACGACCGCCATGTCCTCGATCCCGTCGATGGCGTGCTGGTGCTCGGTGCGGCACGTCACCGAGGTGATCGGCCCGATGACCCACTCCAGCAGGTCCAGGTCGTGGATCGAGTGCTCGAGCAGCGTCCCAGCGCCCGCCCGCGCCTTGTCAGCCCGCCAGTCCGAGGCATAGACGCCCTGCACCGGCAGGTACTGGTCATCCCGGAACACGACCCCCATCACCGGACCCGACGACGGCTCGTGCACGAGCGACCGGAGCAGGCGCATCGCCGGGGCGTCGCGCAGGACCAGGCCCACCTGGTGCACCACGCCGGCGGCGCGCACGTCGGCAAGCATCGATCGAGCCGCGGCGAGGTCGACCGCCAACGGCTTCTCGCAGAACACCGCCCGGCCCGCCGCCGCCGCTGCCGCCACCAGCCGCGGGTGCTCGGACGTCCACGTGCAGACGTAGACGGCGTCGGCTGCGTCGAGCACCGCCTCCTCGCTCGGCAGGACCGGGAGGTCGAGCTCCCGGCCGAGTGCCTGGGCCTTGGCATCGTCGGGGTCGTGGATGCCGACGACCTCGTGGGGCGTGCGGGCGCTCGCCAGCATGGCCAGGTGGTAGCGAGCGATGAAGCCGGCGCCGAGGACACCGATGCGAACCGTCACGGCGGCGCACGCTATCGCCGTCGTCGTCACCGGCGCGTACGCTGCCCCGTCGAAGGAGGCACGGTGCCCAAGGTCAGCGACGAGCACAAGGACGCCGTGCGGCGCCGCATCATGGACGCGGCGCTGGTCTGCCTGCGGCGCTCGGGCTACGCCGACATCACCACCCGAGAGCTGCTGGCCGAGGCGGGCCTGTCGACCGGGACCTTCTACAACTACTTCCCGTCGAAGGAGGACCTCTACGAGGCGCTCGCCGAGGAGCTCCTCGCCGACGACGTCGCCCGACTGGTCGACGCCGCCGACGCCCCTGGAGCATCGATCGGCTTCGGGCTGCTCCGCCTGCTCGCCGACCAGGCGTTCGTCGACCCCGAGGCCGCCGTGGCCATCGCCACCTTCCGCAGTCGGCTCCACGCCTCGGCCGACGCCGCCGAGGCCATCGGTCGGCTCAACGCCTTCATCGTGGCGCAGTTCGCCCCCCTGTTGGCGCGCGCCCAGGCCGAAGGCACGATCCGCCCCGACCTCGATGCCGACGCCGCCGTCGAGCTGCTGGACATCATCTGGGACGGCTTGGGTCGCCGCCAGGCGACCGACACCTTCGAGACGAGCTACCAACGGGTCGGCGCCGTGGTGCTGGCGCTGCTCGCCGACGGCCTCGTGCCCGGCGAGGTGCACCTCACCCCGGACCTCCTCGCCCCGAGACCCGGTCCG